>NZ_LOVS01000113.1:0-115873 GCF_001523835.1 Burkholderia sp. ABCPW 14
ACCAGCACGCACCCGCTTGCGCGTAGCTTCGTCCATTTTGGCCATCAACCGAACCTCCATTCAGCGTGATGACTGTATAACGCACCGGCAGAAAATCGGTTGTCATGGATTCAGTAATTCTCAATAGGTGGACGACATTGGCCGTGTGCATTGACACGGCTTCCGTGCGGTGGTCCTGACCGGCAAACGACCCGCGAGCGGCTTGCGTGGCTTTGTTGTTTTTGGTTGCCATGATCGCCCGCTCAGTGTGTCGTGCGCGGATCGCACGTGACGACGCCGAGCGCCGCGAACAGGTGTTGCTGCACGCGTCCCATCAGGCCGGCCGCGAACGCATGGCGGCTCACCGTGACGCGATGCGCATCCACCTCCCCAGCCTCGCGCATCGAGCCTTCCAGCCCGCGCACAAAGGCCGCTGTTTGATGGGCCGCATAGTCGTGCAGTCGCACGTCGCCTTTCAGGTCAAGCCATGCGTCAGCGCAGATCGCGCCGAGATCGACGGCGAATTGCAGCTCGATCGGCGCGCCCGTGTCGAGCGGCGGCGCGTTGTCGAATCCTTCAATCACGGCGGTTCGGACGTACTGGCTCATTGCGCACCTCCGACATCGGTCATCGCAAAGGCCAGCTCGCGCAGCTCGCTCGCCATGCCCTGCACCAGCCAAAGCAGGTTGACGCGCGCGCCCTCGCTCATGTCCTGAAACGTCGTGAAGCCGTCGTCGGCGAACGCCAGCAGCAGCGATTCGAGGTGCATGGCACGGCTCGCGACGAAGTGAGACAACGCGAGCGTGCCGGCGAATTCGATGCGGCGGCCGTCGTTCATGTGGATCGACAGCGCGTCAGCCATGCCGCACCTCCGCACGCACGAGCGCTGCGATAGCGACGAGTGCCGCGCCGGTCGCATCGAGCGCGGATTGGTACGTGTCGGCGGTGGCTGCGTCGCGCAGGGCGGCGCGGATGATCGAATGGATAAGGGGAACGTTCCGCCCGATATGAGCGTGCGTCGGCTGGCGCATTGGATGCGGCCTCCTTGGACGGGTTGACGAACCCGGCTCCCGCTGTCAAACGGGGTGGCCGGGCACAGGGCAGGGTTGACAGACCGGCGTCCAAGGGAACCGGCGTGCGCGAACGCACCCCCACCAAGGCCCGACCATAGAAGGCGCAAGGTGTACGGACGCAAAAAAACCGCGCGAAGGCGGCTGTCCGCCTTGGAACTATTCCGGCTGTCACCCCGGTTCGCTGCTGTTTCAGCGGCGCTCACAGGATACCGCGCACCGCCGCGCAACGCAAATCCGCCAAGCAACACGCCAGAGAAGGTGGGGCGAAAAGGCCGAAGCCGTCCGCGCACTGCCGGGGCCAAATAGCGTTGGTTCCGCGTCACGCCGGGGCCTTCGGATCGAGCATGAAAACAGCATGCTTGAGCAGCTCGACGGCACGCTTTGTACGCGACGGCATACGCTCGGCGTCACGCTCGAAAACCGACGCTGCTGCGGCAATCCAAGAGGCGGCTTCACGCCGCACCTCATCGTTGCTTCGCGCGTGCGCATCGGCAAACCGATCGCGCTGGCGCTCCAACTCGCTTTCGTAAAATGCTGCGTCTGCTTGCTTCTTGGCCGCACGCGCTGCCGAGCGCTCACACGCCTTTGTCAGATTCGCCATTACGCGCCCTCCTTCATCTCGAACGCTGCGCCGTCGGCACGATAATTCAACGGGTCAGCGATCCAGCGATGGATTTCGCGATTCGGCCAAATGGTGCAGCGCTGCGTCAGACGACGAGCGCGGGGAAACCGGCCCTCCAGTTCGCGCTGGCGAACGGTTTCGCGGGACAGAGGAATGAAGGCGCGGAGATCCCCCCAGCGCGAAAAGCCATCGAGCGGCAATCCGGCCGGAGCCTGAAATGCGAATTGAGTCTTTGCGGACATTTGTGCTCCCTAAGCAAATCTACGCCACCATTGGCGCAGAAGCGGAAGCATCGTAATTAATCGCGAAAAATCAGAACACGGAACATTTCGACTTGCCGCTGGCTAGAAATCTTCCGGCTTCATTCGACCTTTTCGCACGCGATCAACGAAGCCCTCAAGGTCGTTCAGACCCAAAGCCACTTTGCACTGGAGCGCAACCAGCGAGTCGGGAAGCCGCCAGCATTCCGCACCATCGGAGTTCGTGAATTCCCATCGAATTTCCCACATGGCGCGATCAACGGTTCGGACGTAGGTGCGAACCTCGCTCGATTTTTGTGACGTGAGCTGATCGGCCACGAAGCTCCCACGCCACGGGATAGTCTGGCGGCTCTCTAGCGCCGCTTCCAAACCGAATGCGATGCTCTCCAACCCGGTCAACACCTGAACCACCGATGGAATGAAACAAGCCGAACTGCCGTTGAAACTGAGTATTTCGTCAAGGCGAGGACGTGCATTTTCTTCATACCGCGCCCGATCATACGGCTCGACGATCCCCGGATGTGCGGCGGTTGCCTCGATCAGATGCAGGATATCCGTGAATTCCAGTGGCACCGAAATGGGCGCGTGCCCCTGTTCCCGTTCGATATCGTTAAGCAATTCGCGCGCGTCGCCAAGCACGCGAACGAGCTGCGACACATTCTCTCGCTGTCGCGCCACTGCTTCACGCTGGCCCTTCTCGTCTCTGTCCGTCACGGACAGCGCAGCCTGAAACCATAGCCGCCACGCCGCGTCAGCATTCAACCCACACGCCCATTTAAGAGATGCAGAGCCGTAAAAAGCTTCCATCCGGGGATCTGCTGCAAGTCGCCTCGCCGCCTCGACCTCTCTTGGCGAATAGGGCGTCGCAAGACGACACACGCGATCGCACTCCTGCCGGACTGGCTCCGGCACCCACGAACAATAATCCTGATTCATCGCACACCCTTCGCATGCGCCCTTCACGGAGAACGCCAAGCCAGCCGGGGAAGGTGTCCGGTTTTCGGGTGGCCGCCCTAGGCTTGACGGGCGGCATTTTCTCACGAGTCTGCGAGCTGGCTAACCAGCCACTCCATGTTCAAAGCCAAACGACGCGGTACCCATTCGAAACAGCGGGCATATCTAGCCGGGACCGCTCCTTGGCCATAGATGCTTAATCGGGCCGAGTTCGGCCAGACGCGGTCAACCAAGGCCGCTCATTGGACGTCCGCTTTGTGGCTGAGATGCGATGTCGATCTTCACGCTACACAACGATTCCAATTCGCCGTCCAACACAAGGACGGTTTGCCGCATCTGGATTAGTGCCGACCACGCACAAACGAAACGCAAGCTATCTCTCTAGGGGGGCACAGACGCGTTAGCCGCGGCTTGGTAGAGAGCCTCGGTAAAATGGCTCCGAGATTTCGCTGCTGATAGAGCTACATCGGGCACGCCTTGTTGGTGCGCCACGGATTGTGTTCGGCGAATAACCCGGTCTTCGTTGCGTTGTCTTCGACGCGCCGGTCCTGCTTAAGCAGACAGAGAAGCACGTAGCGTGTCGACCCGCGCCGGGCCGATATGGACCTGAAGGTCTTCCAGCAAGCCCGCGCCGTCCTCAGGGCTGCGAGCCTCGAGCACGCGCATTTCTTTTTGCGAACTCATGAATTTGAGTCGATCCAACAGTTCGGTCGCAAGGCGTCGGGCCTCTGCGTTGATCGGCTGCAACGTTGATTCAGTATTAATCAGCAAGTACGGCGACACGATCGCCGTGTCCTGTCGTAGTAGCAATGTCGCAACATCCAGCTCCAGTATTTTGCTTTCGGCTTCTTTTTGCAGCGCGATCAAGTGTGATGGAGACTGTGGAAGGCTCGTGACCTGAACAAGGCACTGGCCATGGGCGTAATCTACTGTGATCTCTGGTGTTCCAGGCCACTGGACGCGCCGATTAAAGCGTATCCGACGTTGTTCATCGTCACGTGCGAATACCGCGCGCAGCGATTTAATGAATTGGCTTGTCGGAACTGAGTTGCGCTGGATTGCCTCCACCGACTCGTTGTAAGTATCGCGTGTTCCGAACGCTGAGAGCATCCGGATCGAGGAGTCCACTACCTGACGCTCTGAATATCCTCTGACCCGCGTTGGCCTTCCAATGCGAAAACCGTCAAATGGCGACTGAAGATCATCGAAATCCACCCCTGCGAGAAGTTGCTGATGGATAAATCCCGACACATGCTCGAGAATACCGAGGGCAGAGGTTGCGCGCTTTGCGCCTATCATCGCGCGCAGCTGACGCGGATCGAACGCCACATGCGTCGAAACGTTACCCGTGGACGGAGCCTCATACCTGATTGCAATGATGGCGACGAACCTCTCGCCAGTCGAATGGTTCGGTTCCCACAATATAGGCACCACCCTCGCGGAGTACGGTGGCGCGTCCCACATGCTCATGTCTTCGAGTCGTTCCATAGCGTTTCTGCAGAGGGCTTTTGAAGGCGCTGCGCAAGGTATAGCGGAAGTGGCTCCAAGCGCAGCGCGATGAGGTCGACGATCAGTGCTGCCATCCTTATGGTGGCGGTTACCCGCCTCTCGGGCGGGAGTTTCCAGCGGCCCATCTCGATCGCCAGCATTTTAAGCCGCTGCGCGTGACGAGCGAACTTCGCTGCTTCATCTTCGACACCATGATCCGCTGGCCGCCGCTTCACCAACTGGGCGAGTAACTGATTGACGCGCGCGGTGTACGTGACCACGTTTCTTTGTGAACTGGCCTCAGCAATCGCCTTGTAGAGCTTGGTTACCGGCTCTAGTGCCAAATTGTGATCGAACAGCCACCATTTGACACCGTCAAAAAGCAAATTCTGGGCGTGTCGATCGGGGTTCGCCACCAATTCGTCCCACGCGGCACCCGCTCGTCCCGTATCGTTATGGCAGACGCTTTCCCAAACATGCTCCTCGCCAATTTCCCCCGTGCTCGCTTGGCGCGCCATGAACGGATCGGGCGGCTGGAAGAGGCTCCCGAACAGCACCACGCTACTGGCTTGCATGCTGGTCGGCCGTCCCGGCAAATCGCCAGGCTCGGCGATTACTAGGCCGGGATTCGGCACCGGAAGCTTGAGCACTTGCGATGCAAGGCCGCATGCAAGCTCGATGTCCAACTGAGCAGCATTCGGCAGGTATTTGACGACTACTGGAATTGCGGGCTCGTCTTCACCTGGAATGCCGGCCAAACCTTTCCACACGTGATTGAGGTGCTTCCCGGCGACTTTTTCCGGTACGCCAAGGAGACGATAGACGGGAGGTCGATCTGTGATTTCTCGTAGATCGGCTGGAATGTTCTCGTTCAACGTAACCCCCGAATTTGCATGAAGGCTATAGGCGGACTGGCAAGATTCAGTGTGCGCTCGCGTCGTTTAACTGTAGCAAAAATTTCCGTGGACGATAAACAGCGCGCAGCAGCATCTAGCGCCTCCCGTCCTCTGGCGCGCACGGTCAACAGGCGCGTCGGATTACAAGCGGACCGGAACGACCGGTTGTGATTACGCGAAAGGGTTGATACTAAACGGTGGATTGCTGATGTACGAAACCGATCCCAAGCGACTTGCCTGTTGCCAGTCGCGCAGTCTGCGCCATCAACTCATGCCTGAGCCGCAACCCATTTCCTGCGGAAGCACTTCCTAGAGAATGCCGGATTGCAGCACGAAGATGATGCCGGTCAGCACGGCGCGATCGTCCAGCGGCTTGCGCCACTGGATATCACGCCCGACGTGGCTTCGGCGGCGGCAACGGTTGGATCAGTGGCCACAGTGCGTCATCAAGTATCGGTTTCCTCGTCAGAGATAAAAAAGAAGGAATAACAGAGTGCGATGTGGGTTAACAGCCCCTCATCGACTCATTTTGTTAGTGTCTTTTAGAGCTTTTGGACGAAGTTCGTGACGTGGCTCAGTGATTCTGCGTAATTTTACTTGGGAATGTTGACGTTCTCCCTATTGGGCATTGAGTTGGGAGGCGGTGATGCGCCGATTAGAGGACGGTCGGCAGTACCGCGCACAACAGCTGAAACGGGTCGGGAACGGCCGATCCTGAAAAAGTCGAGCGTAGGTTTTAGCGTAGCTTTCTGATCAGGGCCCTGTCAGATAAGGCAGAAAGACCTCTGCATCAAGTTGCAGGTGCGGTGGCGGGGTCCGTGCTCATGTGACCGGGAAAAGTTGCTTTGGCTGCCGGAGTTTACCAGCGGCCCGACCGAGACTGCTCGAAGTTCGCCGTCCGGCCAGTTGTCGCCGATTGTCGGCGGCAGCTCCCGGCCACGAAGCGTCGTTCGCCTTTAGGCGTGGCCGGGCATTCCGGTGTCTGCCTCGGATCAGTTACCGGCCGCTTGCGTACCGATGATGTGCGCCGAATCATCGGCCATTGTGATCATTGATGTCATATCATCCGAAGCGGCGATCAATGCTTTGCAGCGCGGTGTCGTTTGGCTGCAATCGGTCCGAAGTGGCCATTTATGGACCGACTCCGCGCGAAGGTGGCAGGTTTGTCGAATGCCTCGTTCAGATGCAATGCCACTTCGTTTTTTGCATTTCGCAATGGACGGAATCGTGGGTCGACGCAATAATATTAGGGGTATATCATTGAACGGAGGGTGGCAAATTGGCAACGAAAGTCTTTTTGAGTTGGAGTGGGGAGCTTAGCCGTAAGCTCGCAGATGCTTTGCGAGGATGGTTGCCATCCGCGTTGCAATCAGTTAAACCGTATTTCACTCCCGAGGACATCGAAAAGGGATCTAAATGGGGCCCCGAAATTTCGAAAGAGTTAGAGAGTTCAAATATAGGGATCGTGTGTCTAACTCGAGATAACACTGAAAAACCCTGGATCTTGTTTGAGGCAGGAGCCCTTTCGAAGAGCATCCAGCAAAGCCATGTATGCACGCTGCTTTTTGATTTGGAGCCAACCGATATAAAAGGCCCTCTTACAAGCTTTCAGGCAACGAAATTTTCGAAAGAAGATTTTAAGAAGCTTGTCTTAACAATTAATTCTTCCTCTGGTGATCTGCGCCTTGATACGGCAGTGATGGATGCGGTTTTTGAAATGTGGTGGCCCAAACTCGAAAACCAGGTTGCCGATATTCTCAAAAATCACGGCATAGAAGGCAAACCAGTTAAGCGCTCGGAGAGGGACATTCTAGAAGAATTGCTTGAATTGTCGCGAATGACCGCGGCTCGAGTTGAGCGGCCGTCAAGAATGTCCCCGCGAGTTGTTATGGAACTGATGGAGGGACTAGAGGAGCTTCAGCTTTTTCTCGGTCCACAAAACTTAGATGTATCTCGTCGCGTCTTTGATAGGCTTCGCAAGCCGCTAAAGTTTCTCTGCTTGGAAGCGGGCATTCCGGAGGCATACGAAAAAATGCGCATGCGGATGCCGGAGGCTGAATTTCAACCGAAACGATCGGTGCCATCCGTAGAAACTGGGAAAATTGCCGAGGGCTAAGATGAACGTTCTTATCGTGACCTATGACTTAATCAAACAGACAAACAGCGAAGCTTATACGTCCATCTTAAATATTATAAAGAGTGAAAAAAACTGGGCAAAGCTGTCCGAGTCGTCATATGCAATGCATACCAACATGACACCCAAGGCAGTTTACGAAAGAGCTAGACCCTATCTTGATGAAAAAGATAATTTTATGGTCTTTACTTTGACAAGCCCTTATTTTGGACGACATTCAAAAGAAGTGATTGATTGGCTGCAAGCGAAAATTAACCAGTGAAATTGAATTCGTTGCGCATTTTTTGCTCATAAGGCAATGTCCATTAATAACCGCCGAACAGCGTGAACGAATGACGGTCAGACTTTGAGAACGGACGTTGCCGTCGCGGAGACCCGAATGACGGCAACGGGTCGGTTAATGCCATTCCCATAAGACACTCCTTCAATTCACGCCGTCAACGCCCAATCCGGCGGCCACCGGCTTCTGCCCCCTACCCAAGCATCATGTCCGAAACCGTTCCCTTTCGGACATAGGCATGCGACCATGTCCGAAAATAAGCATTCGCCCGGTTCGTACATAGGTTATGATTCGGACGCCCTTTTCGAACACCCTAAGAGCACAATATGCCGAGAACCTTCGCATATGCACGTGTCAGCACGACCGATCAGACGCTAGCCAACCAACTCCGCGAGATCGAGACAGCCGGCTTCGCTGTCGACAAGCGCCGAGTCGTTACCGAGAGTATCTCGGGTAGCGTTAGTGCAGATCAGCGGCCCGGATTTGCCGAGCTGCTTCTCAAGATGGAAGAAGGCGATGTGTTAATCGTGACGAAGCTCGACCGACTTGGCCGGAATGCGATGGACGTCCGCGCAACTGTTGAAGCTTTGGCAGAACGCGGCATCCGGATTCATTGCCTCGCGCTCGGCGGCGTCGACCTCACCAGCGCGGCCGGACGAATGACGATGCAGGTATTGAACGCCGTTGCCGAATTTGAACGCGACTTGTTGATCGAACGAACGCAAGCCGGGATCGCGAGAGCAAAGGCTGAAGGAAAAGCGATGGGCCGCCCATCCGCACTTACCAAACCGCAGCAGCATGAGGTTCGCGAGCAACTCAGCGCGGGCGCGAGCGTCGCAAGCCTTGCGAGGCGTTATGGCACCAGTCGCCAGACAATCATGCGCGTCCGAGACGCAGTGTGAGCGGCTGCCAAAAGTGACTTTCTGGTAACTCACACCCTCACATTCGAAGCGCAAATGCGACGCGAACCCATCCATAGTGGAGGATCATGATATTTTGGAGCATCCACAAACCAATAGATCGCAGACGGCGGCTCCCTGCCACCGTCTCCGATATCATCAAGTCAACGCTCAATCGCCCGATAAATCTATGCCGGCAGCAGTCGATCGACAATTCCTTTGAGAGTTGTAATATCGTCCTTTTGCAAACGAGCAAGCCCAGATGCGACTAAGCATTTGAACTTCGTCAGATCCATGTTCAGCGTATATTCACGCTGAATATCCTCCATCAGAACCTTCCCACTACAAAGTCTTTTCCAATCGTTTTCCCAAATCGGCTCCCGCTCCAATTTCTTTTCAGCGTGACGGCACTTGAACTCATGAGCCCATTCCGAATTTGCAGTCCGAGAATTCAGCACCGACTCAACCTCCTTCAATTTTTGAAGCTGGAGATTCGCAATCTCCTCAATGTTTTTCCCCTTTATCTCTTTCGCGGTGAGACCAACGCGCAGCCCTCTGTAATCAGCGAGTATCTCAGCCGTTATAACAGAGTCAAGTTGACCGATAGCCAACTCGCGAATCCGCTTAGATAGCGCTCCACGCGACTCCGGCGGATTGGAAGCGTGTGTCCTAAGCAAATCGTACAGAATCTCCTCGTTGACAAGATAGTTTTCAAGGCAATATCGCTCCAATTGTTCTATCTTCACCAACTCAGTACTCTTCAAAGATGTTTCCTTTCTATCATTATCAAAAAGGAAACTTTGCCGCTCCTTCAACAATCCTTTTTTCTCAGCAGCTTGCAACGCCATTATTGACGCCTCGATTTCTTGCCGGCCCTTCAACGGTCGAAGTTCAATTCCAAAAAGCGCATCTGGAAACGCGGCCTGCAGAATATCGACGTCACTGTCGCCCTCAACAAATATCAATGCCTTAGCCGTTAGCGCTTGCTCAGCGCTGACGCCTAGCAGACTGATAGCCTCGACGACTTCGTGCACGTCCTGCCTGAGAATCGGTGATATATCGCTCCCATTGCGGAGATGAAAAAGCTCGGCATCATCGCGATCATATGCGTCTCGGGTTATTTCCGCACTGTGTGTCGACACAATAAACTGGCAGTCCATAGATTTCGCAACCCTTTCCGCCAGATACGGAAGAATTTTTCTACAAACAGCCGGATTCAAATGAAGCTCCAGCTCATCAACGAGCGAAATCGACCCTGGAACAAGCGAAGTTTTGAACAAAAGAAAACTGAGAACCAGTCCTTTTTCACCACTACTGAGACTATCTATGTCGAATACCTTTTCCGAAAGCTTATCCCTCACCAGAACCGTAACCAACCCTGTCGGTTTTTGCTGCAACCCGACGAATTCCTTACCCGGCAAGAATGCATCAAAGATCGAATTAAATTCCGGCGCAAGATCGATATCATTGAAACGAGACAGGACAGCACGATTCACAACCGTTTGCTTTAGCCTTCCATATTTCGCAGTCGCCGTCGAAAAATGACTATCTAATTGCGCCTTAAAATCTTGCGGCCCTATTTGAATAACGATCTCCCCCCACAGGGAGCGAACGATCAGCGGGAAAATAACTAAAAATTGTTTTTTCAGGAGACAACCTTTGCTCTATATACCCGATGATCATATTGTAAATAGCCGACGATCCATTGATTCGATTTGAATCAATTTCAACCCTCACCTCCACGCGCTTACTGGAGGTTATTACTTTAATCGCCTCATCCACTGCACTCTTAGCCGTTTTCTCAGCCTCCTGCCCGATCGGCGTCGACATATAAGCCACCAAATCCAACGTGGGATCGTTAGGCTGCCGACCCAACTGCGCGGCGATCAAGTTTTTCGTTACCTGTGGAATGGCGTCTTGCAGATCCAAAATCTCTTGATCCAAAAACTCGATCGTTAGCGCAATCGAAATAGGCTTTGTCGCGTCTCCTGCCAACGCAGAAATATCGTACTGAAAATTTCCCTGCGCAAAATGCGCGCTGGTAGCACCCAAAGCAACCATCACGTTACGCAATTCATCATGTACGCGGGGGAATAAAATCGCTTTAGCGAGACGAATCGCCTCGAAGATAGAGCTTTTCCCTGACGCATTTGGCCCAACAACCACCGAAAGATTTTTTGATATTGAAAAATCGATATCACTCAGCTTTCTGAAATTCTTAATTACTACACGTCGAAGTTTCACGATGGCACCCCGTTGGTCAATTGGCGTTACCAGGACGAAACTTTGCTCTTTTGATCACGACAAGTATAAGACCGATTCTGAGCCTTTCGGTGACGAGGCTAACAAAGCGCAGCTCGGCCCCGCTGAAGGAGGTAGCAACAGACGTCAAAGGGCAACTTCGCGACCGGGCCAGCGGGGGCGCGGGGAGATCCTTTGCGCGGAACGTTCCAGACAGCGGGCATTTCGCTGAACAACAGAGCAAACGCCGACCGCGCAGCCACGTATCTCCAAAGTTATCTCCAAGAAATATGTGTTTTGGAGATAGACTTGGAGATAGTCAAAGCCTTACCGGACAAGGCTGACAAACGAAAAAACGTACTTATCTCCAACTCTCCAGAATTTTTTGTTTCCGGCGGCGGACGATGTTGTGTATCGCGCTCCTTCAGCCTATGCATTGCTGCCTGTTGGTATTTTTGTTGGTATCTATGTACAGATGACGCCCGAAGCTCTTTGTCAGCGTAGAGATATGAATTCTGTCGGGGGACCAGCCAAGCCCCGAACGTCTCCCAAGCTTCACCAGAAAATGCCCGCCCAGCCCCGTCTGGCGGGCCTTTTTGCCTCCAGCTTCGCCCAACGTCACCCAGTGACAACCAGAGAATCTGCTGGTATTTCTGTCGGTATTTCTGTTGTTCCCTCCAGATACCAACAAACGTCTTCGAAGTCGGCGTTGCGGACGAACTCGAACGTGATGCCTTGATGAATCGGGAATCCCGCAAGTATCGTCACCGAAGCCGGCGCCAACCGGTCCGCAAACGACGATGTCCGCATCATGCGCATTCGGTCATTCGCGCGAGTTGCAGTACGCGTCGAACACCCTCCTCTTCGACGTAGGCGGCAAGTCGACCTTCTCTCCAAAAGTGCGGCGGGATTGAGCCGTTCCGTTGCGGCGCATTCATAGCATACGTAACGCGATCCTCGAGATAGATATCCGATCGGTTGCGGACGATGGCAATCACGTCATACCCACGTGTCGGCTCATGAAACACGGAGGTCGACGACCGAACGTCGTCCGTGATCGTCATAGCGAGCGGCGTAACGGGACAGTGCGCATTCGACCCAATTCGCTTTCGGAAAGAAACAGCCGGAACAAAACGCTGCGAGCCGACGGCACGCCCGCCGCCGCTCGTTTTTTCTGGACAACTCACCCAACGCGCGTATGATGGGTCAATCTGCTTGCGTTCCTTGCACAAACGTTCAGATTGTCCGTCGCACCCTTCCCCTCGTGCGTCGCTGCCTCTTCACGCAATCGACGCCCTCAGCGCTGCACAGGACGCTCGATGCGTCGCACGCGCACGAAGCCGAAGCCATCCCATCATCGCGATCCGCTGCTCACGATCGCCAGGAGTTCGCCATGAGCATGCATGTGTATCGCGGATTCGAAATTCATCCGCTCATCTATCCCCATGTGCCCGCCGGAGAGGGCCGCGGCCACAACTACGAAGCAGGCTTCGACGCCGCCGTGCGAATCTGTCCGCGCTCGCAGCAAACAGCCGCCTCCCAAGGCCGCATCTTCAAGCTCGCCGACCGCTCGCCGTTTTCCAACGCCGGCGACGCGCGACGGGCATCGCTGCTGTACGCGGAGGAGATCATCGACCGGAACGAAGGCGAGCACTGGGTGTTTTCCGAAGCTGGCTGACCGGCGTCACTTCTTCGCATTCCGCAGAAAACCTCGATTCGACGAGAGTCGCCTAACACGATTCCCGCCCGATGAAATGCTCATCGGCGAGGTTTCGTGTCTCGTGCTGCGGAATGAAATCGCGCAGGTCGACGGCAAGCCGCCATCCGAAACCTTCGACGACGTCCGATCCCGTTACCGCGCATCCCTGACGTACACCGCCGTCCGGACGCTGTCGCCCGGCGTCGGACATTCGGAGCTCGAATCGGACGGCATCGCCGGCAAGATCATGTGCCGACCCCGACGAACGCACTTCGCCCCGTCTTCCTACTCACGCCAAGGAAACTTGTGACGACCATCACGCCCAGGCTCAACGAACCCATCGACGTCACGCTCAGGCGCTTTCGAAGAGAAATCGAACGCATTGGCCTGATACGCGAATTGCGCGACCGCCGCAGCTATGAAAAACCGACTGCGATGCGAAAACGCAAGAAGGCCAGCGCGGCCGCGCGCCAGCGAGCGCGTCTGAAGCGGTCGATGCCGCCCAAGAAGCCGTACTAGCGATGCCGTGGCGTCCGGCCGGGCGCCGGACGCGTAACCCGGATACGACATGCACCCGCCGACTCATACCCGATACGTCGACTTGCTGTGCTTTCTGGTGATCAACCAGCTCGTCACCCGGACGCTGACCCGCAGGTGGTTGCGCCCCGACTATCTGGTCGAATCGATGCGTGCGTGGCTGTCGTCGCGGCAAACCCAATGCGACTGGCGCGACCGGATCTGGCTCGCGCGCGCGTCCGGCGAAATTGCACGCTCGATGTACTCCGTCGACGAACGGGCGCTCCCTTCGGCCTCTCCGCTGTTTCAGCTCCGCTGCCATGACGTCGACAATACGACGATCGAAGCGCTGATGCTTCGCGCGAAATGCGTGCAGTACTTGCGAACGCACGTCTGAACCGCATTGCGCGCGTCACTTCCAGTTCGGATCCTGCTTCAACTGCTCCTGTAGATACGTCTTCATCCGTTCGTCCGGCTTGCCGAACCAGCGGAAGCTCGCATACTTGCTCGGCGCGTCGTAGGCGCCCGGCATCTCCGGCAGCGTCACGAGCATCCCCCACATCCGGTGTGCGTCTTCGTCGATCACGCCGTAGAACTGGTTGGCCGCGCAATCGTGCGGCTTGCACATCCACCCCACCAGATACGGCGCGCCGTCGACCTGCTCGCGCTTGTACGGCGAACTGACCCGGTTGTCGCTCGCGAGCCATCCCGGCACGCGCGTTTCCTTCGCGAGCATCCGCTTCCACGCGGTGCGGTTCGCGCTTTGCGCAATGGCCTCGGAGAAAGTCGGCGCCGGCTCGTCGGCGGCGACCGCCGGACCCGCCACGCCGGCGATCAGTACGGCCACCGCTGTGGCCCGTGCGGACGAACGAAAGAGATGAAAGATCATGAATGCTCCCCGGGATTATTCGTTCCGAATGAGACGTCAGCCCCGTCGGCAAGTTCCGGTCGCGTTGCCCGGATGCGGCCGGCCATCCGCTTCCGATGTGAAAACGCGCAATAAACACCCGCACCGTATCGCCGCCGACGCCCGCGTCCACGCCCCCTTCGACTCCCGCGGAAAGCCCGGTATTCGTATTCTTTTGCGCTATGATCGTCGCTGCTCCAATCGGCATTACCCGGCAGTCGCGTAATTAAAACTATTACCAGGACGACATCAAGTGAACGACAACGACGTGAGCCAAACGGAAAGCCATGCCGCTCTCCTGACGCGCATCCAGAAGCTCGAATTCCAAGTGGAGCAGTTGACGGAAACGCTCGACGTGCAGGTCAAGACGAGCCTCCGCAAGCAGATGTTCGTACCGAGATTCGACATCGCCGATGCTGTGGATACGCACCCGTTCATGTCAGCCTCGACCTGCAGCGCATCGGATCTCCTGCATCCCGAATATCGACGAATCTGCGCGCGCCTCAACATCGAGCCGCGCTTTCATCGCAAGATTTGGGAATGGGCGTTCATCATCCACAAGCTGGAACAGGCCGGCATGCTGACCGCCGGCAAGCGCGGGCTCGTGTTCGGCGTCGGGCGCGAACGGCTGCCCGCATACTTCGCGAGCCGCGGCGTATCGGTCGTCGCGACCGACGCGCCCGAAGAAATCGGCGAGCAGGTCGGCTGGACGAAGTCGTTCGAGCACAGCAGCTCGCGCGATCAGCTGCGCTATCCGGACATCGTGTCCGACGAGCAGTTCGATCGCCACGTGTCGTACCGGATCTGCGACATGACCGCGATCGACAAGACACTCACCGGCTTCGATTTCACGTGGTCGTCGTGCTGCTTCGAGCACCTCGGCTCGCTCGAGGCGGGTCTGCAGTTCGTCGTCGACAGCGTCGAGCAGACGCTGAAGGACGGCGGCATCGCGTGCCACACGACCGAATTCAATCTGTCGTCGAACGAGGGCACGCTGGATCACGGGCCCGTCGTCTTCTATCGGAAGCGCGACATGCTGGCGCTGGTCGAGCGTCTGCAGGATCTCGGGCATGAAGTGCAGCCGTTCGTCGTCGCGCCGGATTCGCATTACCTCGATGCGTATATCGATCTGCCGCCGTACCGGCAAGAGACGCACCTGAAGCTGCTGATGGCGACGCACGTGGTGACGTCGGCCGGCATCGTCGTCCGAAAGAACGGGCTGCTCGACAAGCGCAAATAATCTCCCGGACGCAACGGCGCCGGTCACCGCCACTCGCCGACCGCACGGCGGCCGGCGCGAAACCACGGCGCCGATCGCCCTACGCGCGAGCGAGCGCGCGCGATGCGCTTTCGATTCGCGCGTGGCGGCATGATGAGCGCCCGTCGAACGCGCGTCATGCCGCACCGTTGATCGCGGCCGACGAGACCGCATCGGCAACGCGGCCTTCGGACGATGCCGCGCGCGAGCCTGCACAGCGCCTCGCCCGAATCGCCATGGACATCCCCTTTCGCCTGGCACGCGCGATGCGTGCCTTGCAAGGCCGCAAGCTTTGCTGCGATGATTAGCGTCGATCCACCGTTCCGGACACCGCCGGCGAAGCGACGAGCACGACCGCCCCCCACCGTCTGCTGCGACCCGCGCCGCATTTGCCGCCGGCACGCCGATCCGCCACCCGACCGCCGCCAGCAGCCTGCGCGCGGCCGGCCACGAAGCCTTCCGAATCGCGATGAAAGCCAGCCCTCCCGATCCCGCCGCCAAGAAACGCCGCCGCCCGTCGAACCTCGCGCTCAACCTATTCGCCGTGCTGGTCGGCCTCGTGACGTTCGGCCTCGGCGCGGCGTGGGTGATCTACTCGTGGCTCGTCGACCGCGAAGCGCCATACTTCGCGATCCCGCTCGTCTTTTCGGTGCCGGTGATCGTCGCGGTTGCCGTGCGCAGCATCTGGGAGTGACGCGGCTTCGCTCGCGACGGCGTCGCCTCGCACTCGCCGTCCTTGGCGCCCGCTCGCACGACGCCCCTCCGCCGAAGCAACCGAAATCGCCGCCGCCGCGAATTTCCCGGTCGGTCCGCTGTCCTACCGCGCGATACGTTCGCCCGAATTCCGTTCCTTGCTCGATCGCCATGTCATCCACGCCGCATCGTCCACGCTCCCGCCGCTTCGTCGTCCGCCTGCTGTCCGCCGTTTGCCTCGTCTGGATCGCGTCCATTCTGTGCATCGCGTTCGCGCCACCCGCACACGCGGCGGGAAGGTCCTGTGCACGCACGTCGGCCGCGCACGGCCACGCCTGCCGCGTCGCGCGCAGCGTTCATGCGAAGCCCGTCAAGCGCACAGCGCGCGCGCGACATCATCGGCTGCACGTGAAGACGAAGCCCGCGGCGATCCACAAGAAGACCCGGCATCGCGCGCGCTCGACCGCGCGTCCGCATCAACCGACGCGCAAGCGCCACCGCGCATCGCGCACAGTCGCCGCCGCGGCCGCGAAGCCGCAGCTGCTCGCAAGCTGCGGCTACACCAGCGCGGCGCGCAGCCTGCTGCGCTCACGCGCGATCTATGTCGTCGACGAAAGGACGGGCACGGTATTGATCGAGAAAAATGCGAAGCGCGTCGTGCCGATCGCGTCGGTCACGAAGCTGATGACGTCGATGGTCGCGCTCGATACGCGCGCGCCGTTGTCGCGGCCACTGCGCGTGAGCGCACAGGACCGCGACTACGAGAAGTTCACGGGATCGCGCCTGAAGGTCGGCTCGGTGCTGTCGCGCCGCGACATGCTGCACATCGCGCTGATGTCGTCGGAAAACCGCGCGGCAGCGGCGCTGTCGCGCGACTATGCGGGCGGCCGCCCCGCATTCGTCGCCGCGATGAACCGCAAGGCGCGCACGCTCGGGATGAAGCACACGCATTTCGTCAACGCGACCGGGCTGTCGCCTCGCAACGTGTCGACGGCGCACGATCTGTCGCGGCTCGTCGCCGCGGCGAGCCGCTATCCGCGCATCAAGACGTTCTCGACCGATACGTCGAAAACCGTCTTCCCCGGCCGCGGCCAGCTCCAGTATGTGAATTCGGACGCGCTCGTGCGCGCGGGCGACTCGAGCATCATGTTGCAGAAGACCGGCTTCATCAACGAAGCCGGCCATTGCGTGGTGCTCCGCTACGCGGTGCGCGGGCGCCCCGTCGACATCGTGCTGCTCGGCGCACCGGGGCCGCGCGATCATATCGCCGATGCGATGAAGATCCGTCGCTGGCTCACGTGCTCGATGCCATGACGCCCCGGCGTGCGTCCGCCGCCGGGGCGCCGCACGCCGCCCGCACATTGCGCGGCGTGGCCAAGCCGGCGTGCGCCGGATAGGCGCAGCGCCGCTTACTTCTCGACCGCGCGCGCCACTTCGTTCGACCCGTACCAAAGCCGGTAGCGGACATCGAATCCGTTCGGCGCGTACACGACGATCGGCAGGCGGCTGTTGTAGCGCAGCAGATAGCCGCTGCCGCGGACGGGCACGAACGCCTCCTGCGCGTCCTGCCCCGGGCACGCCATCAACGTGCCGGCCGGCCCCTTCGCGTCGGCGAGCACGTAATACGAATAGCCCCAGCCTTGCACCGTCTCATGCTTGAGATCGCCGCCGAACCAGTGCTGGTTGCAGTCGACCTTGATCGTCTTGCCGATGATCAGCTCGACGCGAATGTCGTCCTCCAGCTTTTCGGCGGGCAGCACGATCACCGCGCGCGTCTGCCCCGCCTGCGCGGCCGGGAACATCTTGATGTCTTCCGCTGACGGCTTGGGCGTGGACGCGGCGTCGACGCCCGTGGCGGGCGTCGACGCGCTCGCCGCCGCGACGCCGGGGAAGCCGACGAATGCGGCGCACGCCGCCCAGGCGGCCAAGCGAGAGGCTGATTTCATACAGTGCTCCTGAAAGAGTGATTGAACATGAACTGAAGCGCCACGCGCAGCCAACTTCCGCATTTCGACTGCTTTCGTGATTGTAATGTGCAGACACAATTCGCTTCGAACTAAGCGGGTCTGTGCGCTTCACAATGGAAACGGCAGTGAAAACAGGGAGAAGGGAGCAGGCCATGCTGAAACTTGTCGCTTCGCTCGGAGCCGCGGCGCTCCTTGCCGGCTGCGTCGCCGTGCCGGACGACGGTTACGGCTATGGCTACGCGCAGCCGTACTATCCGGGCGGCTATGTGTACGGGCCGGGTTATTCGCCCGTGTACGGGACGGTGAACATCTGGGGCGGCGGCGGATGGCGGGACCGCGACCATTGGCGGGGCGACGACAACCGCTGGCGAGGCGGCTGGCGCGGCGGCGGCGGCGGCAATTGGCACGGCGATCAATCGCGTGGCGGGCGCGGCAACGGCTGGCAAGGCGGCCGTGGCACCGCTGGCGGCCGCGAGGGCCGCGGCGGCAACGATTGGCCGGGCGGCGGAGGCGGCAATGGCGGCGGCCACGGCGGACGACATTGAGGTCCGCCGTCGATTTGCAACGAGTTGTATCGAACAAACGCACGGCGGCTGCGGTCGCGGATCGCTGCGACGATCGCAGCGGACGCGCCGACTATCGGCTTGCCTGAAGAAGGGAGCTCGGGGCGTCGGTGACACGGTCGTCCGACGCCGCCGGTCGCGGCATCCGCCCTCGTCGCGCCTCTCGAAGATCGTCCAGGCGGAGCGCTTCACGCGTTTCGATAGCGCGTCGCTGTTCGATCGGCATCGGCATTCAAGGCGTCCGGCAGCCGCAAAATCCGCTCAATCGAACTCGCGCGATCCAACCCACATCGCATGGATGTGGCCGCCGTCGCGCGCACCGGGCCGCGCATCGCGCGGACTCCCCGGCATATCGTTCCGGTTACCACCCGGCAGGCTGCGGCCGCGCGTAACCATACGCGTCGTAGCCGTCGTCGTATGCTTGCGCGCCGCAACCGACGTATGCGCGTCGATACTGGTCGTAACAATATCCCGCCGGCGGACCGCCGTACGCCGGCGCGGGTTGGTACTGCGCCGGCTGATAGGCAGGCACCTGATACGCGGGGGCCTGATATGCGGGCGCCGAGTACGCGACGGCCGGCGCGGGGTTCAGCGCGGACGTGACGATCGCGCCCAGCACCGCGCCGCCGATCAGCGCGCCGACGATATCGCCGCCGCGATCATGTGCGCTAGCCGGGCCGGCAAGCGCGAGGCTGCCCGCCGTCACCAGAACTGCCACGATCTTCTTCATGTTGGACTCCGCCAAACGTGGTGCAAGACGAAACCCATTGTGGGCGCCGTCGACCGTAATAGATGCAGCAAGCAGTAACGCGCAATTACGCGTGTCACATCCGTGCTCGCGCGCCGCACGGGCCGTGCTACGATTTTCGGCACCAAGGAGACGCCCTCGATGAACCCAGACACCGCCCGCCGATTCGATACCGAGTTCGCGCCGCGCATCGCGCGCGCAATCGCCGACTTGCTGGGTCACCGGGCGAACGCCGAGGTCATCGGCTACGGCGGGCACGGCCATCCGACACAAGTGCGGATCGCCGCGCCGCCCGCCGAGCACGCGCGCGGCTACGCGCACCCGCTCGACATCGCGCTCACGTGGGACACCGACGAGATCGAGCGTCTGATGGCGGCGGACGGACCCGCGCGCTTCGAGCGCTATGTCGCGGCGTTGGGGCGCAAGCTGCCGGCCTGGGAAAACGCGCGCGACATCGACTTCGGCTCGCGCACGCAAGCCGATGCGCTCGTGCTGATCGGCGGGCTCGATTTCGAGGCATGACAGCGGTGGCGGGGCGTGTCGTCTCGCTCGATTGGCGGACGGATTCGCCGCGTCCCGAAGCGTCGCGATGCATCGACTGGCCTGTCGATTGGCCGTCGCGGCCGTTCGACGTCACATCACGCGTGATCACCTCGCCGACGGTCTCCCGATCGCCCGATCACCTGATTGCCTGATCCCGAGCGCTCGCCCGCCCCTCCCTCCCGCACGAGTTCGAGAGGCCGCGCCTTCGCCGATTCCGCACCGCTTCGCCGCCACCCTGCGCAACGCACGGGGCCGCTCGCAATCCGCCGTTATTCCCTCGCTCCGCCCTACCTCACGATTCAAGCGCCGGTGATACACTCGACCGGCTCACGCCGATGCCCGCGAGCATTCGTCGCCGCGACGCAGGCGTCTTTCTGTCGAACTTCACGAGGAGGCCCCCATGGCTGATTTCCGGCTTTGGACTGACGAGTTTCCGGCCAATGGCTTCATGCCGAAGGCGCAGGAATACAAACACGAAGGCTTCGGCGTCGACGGCGGCAACCAGTCGCCCGCGCTCCACTGGGAAGGCGTGCCCGCCGATGCGAAGAGCCTCGCGCTGACGGTCTACGATCCCGACGCGCCGACGGGCAGCGGCTTCTGGCACTGGACCGTCGTCAACATCCCGGTCGACGCGGCGACCCTGTCTCAAGGCGCGGGCGCAGCAGGCAGCGCCGCGCTGCCCGCGGGCGCCGTGCAAGTGCGCAACGACTACGGCGACGAAGGCTTCGGCGGCGCCGCGCCGCCGCGCGGCGACAAGCCGCACCGCTACATCTTCCGCCTGCACGCGCTGAAGGTCGACGCCTTGCCCGTCACGAAGGACACGACCAATGCGGTCGCCCGCTTCATGATCCATCTGAACGAACTCGATTCGGCGACTTACACCGGCCTCTACGAACTGAAGTAAGCCGTCCGGGCCGGGCGCCCCGCCCGGTCCTTCGCCGCTGGCCGTGCGCGTCAACGCGCAAGCCGGCGGTTGCATCCGCAACGAATCGCCGCACCTCGCCGCCTCGCCAACGCTTCCGCCATGAACGCCGACTCCGGACTGCCGCTCCCGCAACGCTACTGGGCGATCGTCTGCGTCGCGCTAGGCATCACGCTCGCCGTGCTCGACGGCGCGATCGCGAACGTCGCGCTGCCCACGATTGCCCGCGATCTGCGCGCATCCGACGCCGCGTCGATCTGGATCGTCAACGCGTACCAGCTCGCCGTCACGATTTCGCTGCTGCCGCTCGCGTCGCTCGGCGACCGGATCGGCTATCGGCGCGTCTACATCGCGGGGCTCGTGCTCTTCACGGCGGCGTCGTTCGGCTGCGCGCTGTCGAGCACGCTGCCCGCGCTCGCGACACTGCGCGTGATTCAGGGCTTCGGCGCCGCCGGCATCATGAGCGTCAACACCGCGCTCGTCCGAATGATC
The DNA here is from genome assembly GCF_001523835.1 of Burkholderia sp. ABCPW 14. NCBI lineage: Bacteria > Pseudomonadati > Pseudomonadota > Betaproteobacteria > Burkholderiales > Burkholderiaceae > Burkholderia > Burkholderia sp. ABCPW 14. The sequence continues at coordinate 21,135 of NZ_LOVS01000113.1, forward strand.
TATCCGTCGTCGCAGCTCGGACGCGGCGTCGCGATCAACGCGATGGTCGTCGCGCTTTCGTCGGCGATCGGACCGACCGTCGCGTCCGCCGTGCTCGCCGTCGCACCGTGGCCGTGGCTTTTCGCGATCAACGTGCCGATCGGCGTCGCCGCCGTGTACGGCAGCCTGCGCGCGCTGCCCGTGAATCCGGGCCGCGACGCGCCGTACGACTTCATCGGCGCCGTGATGAACGCGTGCGTGTTCGGGCTGCTGATCGTTTCCGTCGACGAGCTCGGGCATGGCAAAAACCACGCGAGCGCCGCGGCCACCGCGCTCACGGCCATCGTCATCGGCTACTTCTTCGTCAAACGTCAACTGACGCAGCCTGCGCCGCTCCTGCCCGTCGATCTGCTGCGCATCCCGATCTTCGCGCTGTCGATCGGCACGTCGGTCGCGTCGTTCACGTCGCAGATGCTCGCGTTCGTCGCGCTGCCGTTCTGGCTGCAGAACACGCTCGGCTTCTCGCAAGTGCAGACCGGGCTCTACATGACGCCGTGGCCGCTCGTCATCGTGATCGCCGCGCCGCTCGCGGGCGTGCTGTCGGACCGCTATTCGGCGGGCGCGCTGGGCGGCATCGGCCTCGCGCTCTTCGCCTCGGGCCTGCTCGCGCTTGCGACGATCGGCGCGCATCCGACGCCCGGCGACATCGTCTGGCGGATGGCGCTCTGCGGCGCAGGCTTCGGACTCTTCCAGTCGCCGAACAATCGCGCGATCCTGTCGTCCGCGCCGCGCGAGCGCGCGGGCGGCGCGAGCGGGATGCTCGGCACCGCGCGGCTCACCGGACAGACGCTCGGCGCCGCGCTCGTCGCGCTGATCTTCGGCGTCGCGCCGCAACATGGACCGACGTTCGCACTCTATGCCGCAACCGCGTTCGCCGCCGTCGCGGCGGCCGTCAGCCTGATGCGAATCAAGGCGCAGCGCCACACGGCCGCCGCCGCGGGGTGACGCGAAGCCGCTCGCCGAGGTCGCCCGCGCGGGTTGGCGCGCGATCGGTGGCGCGTCGCTTCGCCAGCCGGCCGATTTCGCCGATCCATCGCCATATGCATCCCGCCGCCGCACCCCGCCACTTTCGCAGCACGGCGCAGCCCCGTCGATTCGGCCATTCGGACAATCCAGTCGATCGAACCCATCGACGATCCAGCCGCCCGTCGCCGGCCACCGCCCCCCATCCCCGCCCCGTTATTCCCCGCCAGTCACCGCGACAAACCTCACCCGAATCCGCACGCCCGGCCCATCCGCGCCCGCACTCCTTCCCGCACCGTCTGTCCAACACATGCCCGCGCCGCAAGTCGAGCGCATCCGCCGTTCGGGCGACGGGTTTCGGATGGCCTTCACGCCATCGTCAGGAGAGCGCCATGTCATTGATCGTCGCAGCACGCTTCACGACGCAGCGCGCCGCCGAGGCCGCCGCCAAGCGGCTTTTCGACAGCGGCTTCGTCGCCGAGGACGTCAGTCTGTTCTTCGTCAATCCGCGCGGCCAGCACGCGCGGCAAACGTCGGAATACCCGTCCCACGCCGAACCCCAGGCCGCGCCGCCTCCCATCGGCGCGATGCAGCACGCGAGGCACGGCGCGACGATCGGCGCCGTCGCCGGCGCAATCCTCGGCGTCGCGCTGTTTTCGCTCGCCACGCCGTCGCTCGTCGTCGCGATCTGTGCCGCGGGCGTCGGCGCGTATCTCGGCGGATGGGTCGGCAGAATGATGCACAAGGAAGACTTCTCTCGCGCGCACGTGCGCAAAATCACGCACGAAGCGATCCATCATGAGATGCGCGCGTCGGGAATGCTCGTCGCCGTGCACGTGACGACCGATTCGCAAGGCGAAGCCGCACGCGTGCTCGCCGAGGCGGGCGGCGGCGACATCGAGCGCGCGACGGGACGCTGGCAGTCGGGCCGCTGGGCGGACTTCGATCCGACCCGAACGCCCGAGCCGTTCACCGGCGCACAGCAGCAGCCGACGCATCGCCACGCTTGAGCGACGCGGCCGCATGCGTCGAACGAGAGATCGAAACGACGGCAACGAACAGGAAGGAAAGCGAAACGACGACGGGAAAGGCGCCGGGCCGGTGCGATGCCGATCGGCGCCCTCACCGCGCAGAAGAAGAGACGGAACGCGCGGCGGCGATCACGCCGCCGCCGCGACGACGTCGAGCACGAAGCGGCAGCGCTCGTCGACGCTCGCGCGCGGCAATTCGATCAGCCGATAGCCGCATGCCGCGTACGTATCGACCATCGCATGGTAGGTACGCACGGCCTCCGCGTAATCCTGCTTTCGTTCGACGTCCTGCGCATAGATCTCCGGCCACGGCGGCGCGATGAACACGTCGCGGCGATAGCGGAACCGATCGGCGGCTGTGGCGAGATGCGCGGGAACGGGCAGCGCGGACAGGTGCAGATAGCCGATCACGTCCGGCACGCCGCGATCGAAGAAGACTGGCCCGCGCGCGCCGCGCGCGAGACGGTGCGAGCGCATCTCCCAACTGAGCATCAATTCGGCGAACGCGGCGGGATCGCGCCACGGCAGCGCGTGGCCGCCGATCGCCATCTGATCCTGGATCACGCCGCGCCCGGCTTCGTGCGAGCGCGCGTAGCCGCGCGCTTCGAGCGCATCGATCAGCGTGCTCTTGCCCGAGCCGGGCCCGCCCGTGATCACGAAGAAACGCGCGGCCGCCGCGCCGGCATCGGCATCGGGCTCGCCGGCGCGCGCTTCGACGCCCGCGTCAAGCATTCGCGACGCGCCGCCCCGCGCGCTGCGTGACGGAGGCCGCCGTCGCGACGCTGCGCAGATCGGTCAGGAACGAATCGCGCCACACCGACAGATCGTTCTGGCGCAGCCGCGCGATGTTGTCCGCGTGACGCGCCTGCCGTTCCTCGAGCGGCATCGCGAGCGCACGCTCGAGCGATTCCGCCATCTGCGACAAGTCGAACGGATTGACGAGCAGCGCGCCCGGCAGCTCGGCCGCCGCGCCCGCGAATTCCGACAGCACGAGCACGCCCGGATCGTTCGGATCCTGCGATGCGACGTACTCCTTCGCGACGAGATTCATCCCGTCGCGCAGCGGCGTCACGTAGCCGACCTGCGACAGCCTGAATAGCGCCATCAGCAGGTTGCGCTCGTACTTGCGGTTCAGGTACTGGATCGGCGTCCAGTCGAGCTGCGCGAAGCGGCCGTTGATGCGCCCCGCCTCGCCTTCTAGCGTCTGGCGGATGCGCTGGTAGGTCTGCACGTCGGAGCGGGTCGGCGGCGCGATCTGCACGAGCGACACGCGCCCTTGCCAGCCGGGCGCGTTCGCGAGCATCCGCTCGAACGCCTGGAAGCGCTCGACGAGCCCCTTCGAGTAATCGAGACGATCGACGCTGATCACGAGCTTGCGGTTTCCCGTCGTGTCGCGCAGCGCCTTCACTGCCTTGCGCGAGCCGTATTCGACGGCCGCCTTGCCGATCGCGTCCGGATAGATGCTGATCGGATACGCGGCGACTTTCACGACGCGGCCGTGCGCATGGAGCATCCCGTCGTCGCTCGACGTGCCGTGCCCGCGCCGCTCGATGTAGTCGACGAACGCCTGCTTGTCGCTTTCCGTCTGGAAGCCGACGACGTCGTACGCGCACATGAACTTCACGAGTTCCTCGTGCGGCGGCACCATCCGCAGGATCTCCGGCGTCGGAAACGGGATGTGCAGGAAAAAACCGATCGGATTCTTCACGCCGAGTTCGCGCAGGCAATGCGCGAACGGCAGCAGGTGGTAGTCGTGCACCCAGATGATGTCGTCGGGCTGGACGAGCGCGCGCAACTGCTTCGCGAGCGAGCAGTTCACGCGCAGATAGCCCGCGTATTCCTGGCGATCGAAGCGCGCGAGATCGCCGCGATAGTGGAATACCGGCCAGAGCGTCGCGTTCGAGAAGCCGCGGTAGTACTGGTCGTAGTCGCGGCGCGTGAGGCCGACGGTTGCATAGGTGACCTTGCCGTCCCGCTCGATCACGGGCTCGTCCGGCGCGCCGGCGATCTCGCCGTTCCAGCCGAACCAGACGCCGCCCGTTTCCTTCAGCGCGTCGAGCACGCCGACCGCCAGCCCGCCCGCAGTCGGACGCGCATCCTGGCCGGCCGCCACCCGATTCGATACCACGATCAATCTGCTCATTACGGTTGACCCTCCTGTATTCAGATTGCCCGGCGGACAGGAAACGGCTTCCCGTCGAATCAGGCAAGTCGCATGCCACCTCGCGACAGTTCAAATGTTAAAAATGCAAGCGCATGTAACAAGGACGTCCTCATGCATCCTGCTCCGAGCCGAGGTCGCGTTGATAGTCGAGCCCTTCCGGGCGGGTGCCGCCCTGGTTGTGATCGCCGTCCGCTGGCATATCGGGCGCGGAGCCGGCAGGCGCGGGAGAGTTCGGAACGTTGGCCGGCCGCGACGGGCCGGTGCCGGCGTCGCGCCCGCGATGCTCGGGGCGCTTGGAGCGGCGCATGGCAGGGTGTCTCATGATCGGAGCGGCGCGAGGCCGTCGGTGAAACAGTCCATAGCTCTTTAGTCTAGGTGCGTCGGACTTAGTTCACGGTAACAATTACATTCAATTTGTAAAGATTCGACCCCTCAGCGCGGCTTTGCACCACAATATTGCCGCTCGCGCGCGCTCGATGTGCGCGGCAAACGTTTGTCAATTGTTTGCAGTTCTCGTCGGACAATTGCAGAACAATGGCGCTCTACGCTCGCTGCGCACACGCGCAACGCACGAAGACAGGACCGCATTCAGGGATGAACCATCGCATCGCACGGCCTACGCGCCGTTGGGCCGCGTGGGCTACGCTCGGCGCCGCCGCACTCTCCACGCTGCTGTCCGGCTGCAATTCGCTCTATAGCGAAGGCGCGACGGCAGGCGCGGGTATCGCCGGCGCAGCCATCGCATCGAAAGTCACCAACAACGCCGCCGTCGCGACCGGCATCGGCCTCGGCGCCGTCGCGGGCGCGCGGGCAGGCGTCCAGTACACGCAGCGCGTCGCGCACCGCTACTCGCAGGTGCAGATCGCGACGGCGGCCGGGCCGCTCGACGTCGGCGGCGTCGCGCCTTGGTCGACGCATCACGCGTTCCCGATCGAGGACGACGAGCACGGCCGCGTGACCGTGAGCCGGCTCATCAGCGTCGGACCGCTCGACTGCAAGGAAATCGTGTTCTCGGTCGATGCCGACGCGAAGCAGAACGCGCCCGCACAATCGGGCTTCTACGTCGCGACGATCTGCCGGGACGGCCCGGCGTGGCAGTGGGCGTCCGCGGAGCCCGCGACCGAACGCTGGGGAGCGCTGCAATGAGCGTGAGCGCGCGCGCGGCGCTGCCGCTCGCGACCGCGCTCGTGCTCGTGCTCGTGCTCGCCGCGACGACGATCGGCCTTTCCGGCTGCGGCTCGGTCGGCGCGGCGAGCGGCGCGCTCGCGGGCGCGGCGACGGGCCTCGTCACTGCGAATCCGGCTGTCGGCATCGGCGTCGGCATCGCGGTGCAGGCGGCCACCGACGAAGCCGTCAACCGGACGATGAAGCAACTGCACAAGAATCAGCAGGACGCGATCGCGCAGGCGGCGGGCGGTCTCGCGGTCGGCGAGACCCGCGCGTGGCAGGTGAAGAACAGAGTGCCGCTCGAAAACGGCGAAGGCGAGGTGCGCGTGACGCGCGCATTCCAGACGCCGCTCGCGCTCTGCAAGGAATTCGCGTTTTCGGTGAAGGACGGCGCGCGCGCGGAATGGTACTTGGCGAGCGCGTGCCAGGATACGCACGGCTGGCAATGGGCGTCGGCGGAGCCGGCCGTCGAGCGCTGGGGCAATCTGCAATAACGGCGGCGTTTCGGGCGACTGCCACGTTCCAGGCAGCGGCAACGCGGCGCGGCCTAGAACACCGCCCTCGCCCCGCCCGCTCCCGCTCGACGCCCAAACGAATTCGAACGCGCTTGCGACCGCGCGCCGCGGCAACGGCGCACGAGGCAACCGCAAGCCTCTTTCGTTCCTCGCCGATCGACAGCCCGCGGGCCGCGAACGGCCCGCCGCCGCTCAGGACTCGACGTCCTCGAGACTGAAGATTTCGGTCTGGTCGTTGTACGAGAAGATCTCGCCGTACCGGCCCCAGTCGATCACCGCGTCGAGCGTCTCTTCGGCCGCGCCGTCCGACAGGAAGTCCTCGAGCTCCTGCTCGAAGCGCACGCGCGGCGCGCGATGGCCCGGACGCTCGTTCAGCACCTTCTTGATCCGCGCGGCGAGCGGCACGTGGCGCAGCAGATGCTCGGCGAACATCATCTTGCGCTCCTGCGTGCCGAACTCAGCGAACACGCGGCCCGGCGGCGTCAGAAACACGTCGCCCTCCCGCACATCGGCAAAGCCGAGATACTGCAGCACTTCGGCGATCGGGAACAGGTCGTCGACCTCGAGATGCAGCGTGCGCGCGATTTCCGGCATGTCCGCACGGCCGTGGTACGGCGGCGCGGCAAGCGTTTCGATGAGACCGGCCATCAGGTTCGTCGACACCTGCGGCAGCCAGCTGCCGAGCTCGAGCCCCTTCTTCGTCGCCTCGCCGACCTGGCGCGCGGTCATCTTCGCGTAGATGTCGTCGACGAGCCGGCGGAACGCCGGGTCGAGACGGTTGCGCGGATGCTTGAACGGCACCTTGATCTCGGCGATCACGCGCCCCGGATTCGACGACAGCACGAGGATCCGGTCACACATGAACACCGCTTCCTCGATGTTGTGCGTGACGATCAGCACCGACTTGATCGGCATCCGGCCCTGCGTCCACAGATCGAGCAGGTCGGTACGCAGCGTCTCGGCCGTCAGCACGTCGAGCGCGGAGAACGGCTCGTCCATCAGCAGCAGCGTCGGATCGACGACGAGCGCGCGCGCGAAGCCGACGCGCTGGCGCATGCCGCCCGACAGCTCGCGCGGATACGCGTTCTCGAAGCCGTCGAGACCGATCAGGTCGATCGCGGCGAGCGCGCGCTCGCGCCGCTCGCGCGCGCCGACGCCGAGCGCCTCGAGGCCCGCTTCGACGTTCTGCAGCACGGTGAGCCACGGGAACAGCGCGAAAGTCTGGAACACCATCGCGACGCCGTCGGCCGGGCCGGAGAGCGGCTTGCCGAGGTAGGTGATCTCGCCGCCTGTCGGCTCGATGAGGCCGGCGATGATGCGCAAGAGCGTCGACTTGCCGGAGCCCGAGCGTCCGAGCAGGCCGACGATCTCGCCTTCGCGCAGCGACAGGTTCACGCCGTCGAGCACGAGCAGCTCGCCTTGCGTCTTGTTGAAGCCGCGGCTCACGTTCTCGACGCGCAGGATTTCTTCGCCGGCGCGCGGCGGCGCGGCCGGCGTCTGGACGGGTGCGTTTACATCGTTCTGGTTTTGCATCGCGTTTCGCTCTCGGTCGGTCTCAATCGGCTGACATCAGTCTCAATCGAGACGCAGCTTCGCTTCGGCATACGCGTACAGCGGACGCCACAACAGGCGGTTGAACAAGGTGACGAACAGGGACATCACGGCGATGCCCAGGATGATCTTCGGGTAGTCGCCCGCGGCCGTCGTCTGCGCGATGTACGCGCCGAGGCCGTGCGCCTGGATCTTGGTGTCGCCCCATTGGACGAACTCCGACACGATGCTCGCGTTCCACGCGCCGCCCGACGCGGTGATCGCGCCCGTCACGTAGTACGGAAAGATGCCGGGCAGGATCGCCTGCCGCCACCACTGCCAGCCGCGGATGCGGAAATTGGTGGCCGCTTCGCGATAGTCGTTCGGATAGGCGGTCGCGCCCGCGATCACGTTGAACAGGATATACCACTGGGTGCCGAGCACGATGAGGGGCGACAGCCAGATGTCGGCGTTCAGGTGAAAGCGCGCGATCACGATCACGAACACCGGAAACAGCAGGTTCGCGGGGAACGCCGCGAGGAACTGCGCGATCGGCTGCACCTTCTCGGCGATCGCGGGCCGCAGGCCGATCCACACGCCGACCGGCACCCAGACGAGCGACGCGAGCGCGATGAGCAGCACGACGCGCAGCAGCGTGATGAGCCCGAGCACGAGCACGTGGCCGACCTCGGCGAGCGTCACGCCCGTCTTCACGTAGACGAACACGCGCCAGGCGACGTAAATCGTGCCGACGATCACGAGAATCGCCCAGGCGATGTCGGCGACGCGCGACGCCTTCTTCTCGACGCGCGGCATCGTGAAGCGCACCGCGTCGAGCGACGGCACGCGCAGCGGAATGCGCGCCGCCTTCGCGAAGAACCAGCCGGCCGGCACGAGCAACTGATGAATGAGGTGCGTGCGGCGCACGAGATCGAGCAGCCACGATTCGGGCGCGTTGCCGGAGCTCGTCGTCTCCATCCGGAACTTGTCCGCCCACGCGACGAGCGGACGGAACAGCAGTTGATCGTACGCGAGGATCACGACCGTCATCGCGAGAATCACCCAGCCGACCGCCCGCAGGTTCTGATCGGTGATCGCCTGCGCGAGATAAGCGCCGATGCCGGGCAGCGTGATCGTGTGATTGCCGACCGTGATCGCCTCCGACGCGACGACGAAGAACCAGCCGCCCGACATCGACATCATCATGTTCCAGATGAGGCCCGGCATCGAGAACGGCACTTCCAGCTTCCAGAAGCGCTGCCACGCGGTCAGGTGAAAGCCGCGCGACACTTCGTCGAGATCGCGCGGCACCGTGCGCAGCGACTGGTAGAAGCTGAACGTCATGTTCCACGCCTGGCTCGTGAAGATCGCGAAGATCGCGGCGAGCTCGGCGCCCAGCACGCGGCTCGGAAAGAGCGCGAGGAAGAACGCGACCGTAAACGAGATGTAGCCGAGGACGGGCACCGACTGCAGGATGTCGAGGATCGGCACGAGCACCATCCCCGCGCGGCGGCTCTTCGCCGCGAGCGTGCCGTACACGAGCGTGAAGACGAGCGACGCGACCATCGCCGCGAGCATCCGCAGCGTCGTGCGCAGCGCGTACTCGGGCAGGTTGGCCGGGTCGAGCGATATCTTCTGCGTCTCGAGCGTCGCGATGGGCGCCATCGTTTCGTGAAAGCCGATCGCCGCCATCGCGATCACGCAGATGATGAGCGGGAACGCGACGAAGTCCCAGCGGTTCGGCAGGACACGCCACGCAGACGCGTTGGCGATCCGGTTCGGATCGAATCCGAGATCCATCAGGCGCCCTCCCCGGCAAGGCCGTGCGAATCGATAAATGAGGCCAGAAAGCGAATGTGACTCATGGCAAGGCGCGCTAACGCAGTAATTCGTTTTGACTACAGGTGCCGCGAAAGCTGCCGCGCACCTCGGGCGCGGGCGTTTCGCTCGCGCAGCAGGGATCTCCCGGCCTCGCGACGGCACGACACTACTACATCCTGCATTTCAGGCACAACCTTCCGGACGACGAACGGTGGAAATTCGGCCCGGCCGCGAGCGCATCGTGCCCGAAGCGGGCGGGCGGCGGGCGAATCTGCAAGAAGTGGCGGTGCGCCGGCTGGGCGCTGCTGCGCCGCAAGGCCGAATTATGCCGCGATCCGGCCCTGCCGTGAACCCGCCTGGCGCGAGCGCGCGACGCACGCGCCGGCCAAGCGAGAAGTTCATCGACGAACGGACACGCCGAAGCGGGTATGATCGGTATTTGCCCGATAGGGCCGATGGTCAATCAGGAGGGGTGAATGGCAGGAAATCTGGTTATCGTGTGCCGGGACCAGGACGCCGAAGCGTTCGATCAACTGATGCAGGAATACGGCTCGTTCCAGACGCGGCTGTCGTCGACGACCTGGTATCTGAACATGAACATCGTGCCGGAGACGCTCCAGGAGAACATCCTCGACCGTCTCGGCAAATACACGACGCTCTACATCTTCGAGGCGACGAGCGTCACCTACAACACGATCGACAGCAACGCCGCCGAGACGCTCAGCACGCTCTTCGGCGAGTGACCCGCCGCCCGCGGCCGTCCGGCGAGGTCGTGCCGGACGCCCGCGGGTCCCGCGCCGCCCGGACGGCGGCGCGTCAGGACGCCGCCGCCTGCGGTTCCGCCTTCGGCACGACGTCGAACGGAAACGACATCGCGACCCGCAGCCCCCCTTCTTCCCGGTTGCCGATCTCGCACGCGCCGCCCGTGCGCAGCACGAGCCGCTCGACGATCGCGAGCCCGAGGCCGCTATGCCCGTTGCCGCCGCGCGCCGGGTCGAGCCGCACGAACGGGCGCGTCGCATCCGCCAGATCGCGCGGCGCGATGCCCTTGCCATGGTCGCTGATCGTCAGCGTGTAGCCCGTCGCGGTGCGCGCGGTCGCGATCACGACGGGCGGCGCGCCGTACGCGTGCGCGTTGTCGAGCAGGTTCGACAGCACCCGGTCGAGCGTCGCCGTCGGCAGGCGGAAGCCCGACCCCGCCTTGAGCTCGGTCTGCACGGTGGGCGCGTTCGGCGACACCGCGCGATAGGTGCGCGCGATCCGCTCGCACGCCTGATCGACGGGCACGGCCTCGCTGCGATCGGCATCGCCGTGCGCGAACACGAGGAACTGGTCGACGATGTGCGTCATCGAGTCGACGTCGCGCACGACGCCATCGCGCAGCCGCGCGTCCTCCATCATCTCGGCGCGCAGCCGCATCCGCGCGAGCGGCGTGCGCAGGTCGTGCGCGACGCCCGCGAGCATCACCGCTCGATCGTTCTCCGCGCGCGACACCTGCTGAACCATCTGATTGAAGCCGTGCGTGAGCTGGCGCAGCTCGCGCGGCCCGCGCTCGGGCAGCGGCGGCACCGTCATCCCGCGGCCGAAGCGCGCGACCGCGCGCGCGAGCGAGCTGAGCGGCTGCTGCAACTGCCACGCGGCGAAGAGCGCCGCCATCACCGCGGCGGAAAAGATCATCACGAGCCAGAGCACCATCCGGTCGAGCGAGCGCGGCGGCCGCAGCGGCTGCACCGGCACGACGATCCAGTCGCGGTCGGTCGGCTGCTTCACCCACAGCACGGGCGGACGGCCCGGCTTGCCGATGCGCACCAGCGTGCCGGACGGCAGGCGGTCGCGCAGGTCGTCGGTGAAGCGTCTGAGCGAGGGCGGCAGATCCGGGTTCGCCTCGGGCACGTCGCTGCTGCTCGGCGCGACGAGCCGCACGCGCGACGGCAGCGGCTGATCGGGCGAGCGCTCGACGTGCTGACGCACCGCGTCGACGAGGAACGCGGCCTCCTCGACCGCATAGCGCGTCTGGAACTGATTGCGCTCGAGCCGGATCGCGAAGTACCACGCGAAGTGCGACAGCAGCAGCACGCAGACGACGAGCAGCGCGAGCCGCCCGAACAGCGAATCAATGGGCTTGCGCATGAGCCTCGCCGTTCGGCACGAACACGTAGCCGCGTCCGCGCACCGTCTGGATGAAGCGCGGCGTCGACGGATCGGTTTCGAGGATCCGGCGCAGGCGCCAGACCTGCACGTCGATCCCGCGGTCGGTGCCGTCGTACTCGGGGCCGTGCAGCAGTTCGAGCAGGCGCTCGCGGGTCAGCGTGCGCAACGCATGGTTGACGAAGATCTTCAGGAGCGCGAATTCGCTGCTCGACAGCGTCGCCGGCTTGTCGTCGACCGACAGCGTGCGCGCCTGGAAATCGAGCACGAAACGGCCGAACGCGTACGGCTCGCGCTGCTCGGGCGCGGCCGCCGACGGCGTCGCGCGACGGCGGCGCAGCACCGCCTGCGCGCGCGCGAGTAGCTCGCGCGGGTTGAACGGCTTGCCGAGATAGTCGTCCGCGCCGAGCTCGAGGCCGACGATGCGGTCGACATCGTCCGCGCGCGCCGTCAGCATGATCACCGGAATGTCGTCGCCCGCCGCGCGCAGCTGGCGCAGCGCGGTCAGGCCGTCGACGCCCGGCATCATCAGGTCGAGCACGATGAGATCCGGGCGCTCGCGTTCGAGGCGCTTTTCGAGCGAAGCGGCGTCGTGCAGCACCGACACCTCGATGCCTTGCCGCACGAGATAGTCGCGCAGCAGGTCGCGCAGTTCTTGGTCGTCGTCGACGATGAGGATCTGAGTAGTCATGGCGTGAAGTTTACCGTGCAGGTTGGCGGGGCTGAGCGAAACAAATACCCGAAAGGGTTACTGCGGATTACCGTGCAAGCAAAGTGTAATGCGCGGTAAACGCGGCCGCAGTGCGCGTAACACGGCGGCGCCGCCGCTTGGCTACGCTGCGCCTTACCGGATACGCCGGCAGGCGGCGGGGCGCGAACGCCCGGACGCCGAGCCGGCCGCAGCACCGGACTTTTCAATACAGGAGTTGCTCAATGTATAAGAAGACTGCCCGTCTGGCCATCGCCGCCGCCGTGCTCGCCCTTTCGTTCAGCGCCGTCTCGCACGCCGCGCCGCCCGACATGCCGCCGCCGGGCGGCCACGGCGAACATCACCACATGGACGGCGGCCCGTTCATGATGATGCAGCGCGTGCACGACAAGCTGAACCTGAGCGCCGCGCAGGAGCAGCAATGGCAGGCCGCCGTCGGCACGATGAAGCAGAACCGCGAGGCGATGCGCAAGAGCCACGAGGCGCTGCGCCAGCAGTTCCAGGCGCAGCAGAACCAACCGATCCTCGACCTGAACGCGATGCACGCGGCGCGCCAGCAGGCCGAGCAGCAGAACGCGCAGTTGCGCGAGCAGACGGCGTCCGCATGGCTCGCGTTCTACAACGGCCTGAACGACCAGCAGAAGGCGACGGTCAGCACGGCGCTCAAGCAGCAGTTCGCGAAGATGGAGGAACGTCACGCGAAGATGAAGGAGCGCTGGGAGCAACGCCGCGCGGCGAAGGGCGCGTCGGCGCCCGCGCCGCAGCAGTGACGCCGGGCGGCGCGCCTTCGCCCGGCGGGTTCGGGTGGGTCGTGCCGTCCATGGATTGCGTCGCGGCTGCATGATGCGGCCTTTGGCGACCGGCCGGATGGCGTTCGGCGGGTATGGGCGCGCTCGGCTGCCGGGCCGGGCGATCGCGCGGGATCGATCCGCTTGATCGGTTCCGCTTGATCGGCCCCCGCTCGCTCGGCTTGGCATGACCATCCGCCGCCCGATCGGCTTCATCGGGCCGACGACGCGCTCCGACCGATCGCATCTCGTCGGCCGTATCTCGTCCGTGGCTATCGGCCAGGCGACCGGTCGCCGTTGAAGCAAATACCGCGAACGGGCGCACGCCCGCTCGCGGTGTTTTCGCATCGGCACACGGCTTGCCGCGTCCTCTCCTTGCGCCGTCTCTCCGTGCCGGTGCCAAGCGCCCGACCTCCCGCCCGCCGCGAATCGCGTCACGCGAGATCGAACAACAGCACCTCCGCGCGCTCGCCGCGCTCGAACGCAACGGTCTCGACGTCGGCGATGCGTGCGCCGTCGCCCGCCGCCAGCGCCTTGCCGTTCACCGTCACGCTGCCGCGCGCGACGTGCACGTACACGCGCCGCCCCGCCGGCACCGCGAACTCGGCGCGCTCGCCGCCGTCGACGAGGCCCGCGTAGATCGTCGCGTCCGCCCGCGTCGATACCGACCCATCGCGCCCGTCCGGCGACGCAATGAGCCGCAGCCGGCCGCGCTTGTCGGCATCGGTGAAGCGCACCTCCTGATAGCCGGGCTTTCCGCCCCGCTCGATCGGCAGCAGCCAGATCTGCAGCAGATGCAGCGGCGCGTCCCGCGACGCGTTGTATTCGCTGTGCACGATTCCCGTGCCCGCGCTCATCCGCTGCACGTCGCCCGCGCGGATGATCGAGCCGTTGCCCATGCTGTCGCGGTGCGCGAGCGCGCCGTCGAGCACGTACGTGATGATCTCCATGTCGCGGTGCGGATGCATGCCGAAGCCCCGCGTCGGCGCGATGCGGTCGTCGTTCAGCACGCGCAGCGCGCCGAAATGCACGTGATCGGGATCGCGATAGTCGGCGAACGAAAAGCTGTGACGGGTATCGAGCCAGCCATGATTGGCATGACCGCGGTCACCTGCGCGGCGGATCTGGAACATGGCGCCTCCCACTGAAAAATCGACATCCTCGAATGTAGGGGCGGCACGCATCCGCAACAATCCTGCGCGCGCGCACCGGATCGTTGCGCCGATCCGCGCAATCGTCTGCACAAGCGGCGCGCCGCGCATGGGCAAGCGACGCCAAGGAGCCGACGCGATGCGCCGCGCGGTGTCGCGCGGCCTCACACGCCGGGCGGCCGAGCGGCCGGCAAGACCCACTCGCCGTTTCTTCGAAGCCGCGGCCGACGTTCGGGTAAAATACCGCGCTTTTGGCCGCCGTCGACGGCGCTCCGCCCCAAAGCAGGCCGCACCGGCATCGACGAACGCGAATTTTGGCCGCCTAGAATACGCCCGGCGCGCGCATGCCCGGTGCATCCGGCCGCGCGGCGGGGAAGTCAGGATGAGGAACGACATGAAGAAGCTCGCCTTGTGCGCGGCCCTCGCCATCGCGGCGGGCGGCGCCTTCGCGAAGGAGTGGAAGACCGTGCGGATCGGCGTCGACGCCAGCTATCCGCCGTTCGAATCGACCGCGCCGAGCGGCGAGATCGTCGGATTCGACGTCGATCTCGCGAAGGAAGTCTGCAAGCGGATCAACGTGAAGTGCGTCTGGACGCCGCAGGATCTCGACGGCATCATCCCCGCGCTGAAGGCGAAGAAGTTCGACGTGATCGTGTCGTCGCTGACCGTCACCGACAAGCGCCGCGAGCAGATCGATTTCTCCGACAGGCTGTACGACGCGCCCGCGCGGATGATCGCGAAGGCGAGCTCGCCGCTCGCGCCGACCGTCGAGTCGCTGAAGGGCAAGCACGTCGGCGTCGAGCAGGGCTCGACCCAGGAGACGTTCGCGAAGGCGCACTGGGAGCCGAAGGGCGTGACGGTCGTGTCGTACCAGAACCAGGATCAGGTGTACGCCGATCTCGGCTCGGGCCGCCTCGACGCGACGCTGCAAGACGAGTTGCAGGCCGACTACGGCTTCCTGCGCACGCCGCGCGGCAAGGGCTTCGCGTGGGCGGGCCCGGCCGTCAAGGATCCGAAGACGCTCGGCGACGGCACCGCGATGGGGCTGCGCAAGGAAGACACAGACCTGAAGAACGCGATCGACCGCGCGCTCGCGGCAATGCACAAGGACGGCACGTACGACAAGCTGTCGCACAAGTACTTCCCGTACCGCATCTATTCGGCGAAGTAGCCGCCGAGCGGGCCGCGCGTCGCGACCGGCGCGCGGCCCGTGCAGCACCAGCGGTCGACACCACGCGCTGCGAAGCGCCGCCGCCCTGCCCGAACGCAGGCGACGGCGCGATCCGCGAAGGCGGAGCGGCAATGATACGCACGGGGCGTCTCGCGCAACACGCGGGACGCGTCTTTCGCGGCGCGCACGACGCGCCGTCAAGGACTACATATGTTTCTTCAAGGCTACGGCCCGCTGATACTTTCCGGCACCTGGCAGACCGTCAAGCTCGCGGTGCTGTCGCTCGTGCTGTCGTTTCTGCTCGGCCTCGTCGGCGCGGCAGCGAAACTGTCGAAGAACCGCTTGTCGAGCGGAATCGGCACGCTCTACACGACGCTCATCCGCGGCGTGCCGGACCTCGTGCTGATGCTGCTCCTCTTCTACAGCCTGCAGATCTGGCTGAACCAGCTCACCGATCTGATGAGCTGGGATCAGATCGACATCGATCCGTTCGCGGCCGGCGTGCTCGTGCTCGGCTTCATCTACGGCGCGTACTTCACCGAGACGTTTCGCGGCGCGTTCCTGTCGGTGCCGCGCGGCCAGCTCGAAGCGGGCAGCGCGTACGGGATGACGAACTGGCAGGTGTTCACGCGGATCATGTTCCCGCAGATGATGCGCTTCGCGCTGCCCGGCATCGGCAACAACTGGCAGGTGCTCGTGAAGTCGACGGCGCTCGTGTCGATCATCGGCCTCGCCGACGTCGTGAAGGCGTCGCAGGACGCGGGCAAGGGCACGCTGCGGTTCTTCTTCTTCACGCTGCTCGCCGGCGCGATCTATCTCGCGATCACGACGATCTCGAACTTCGTGCTGATGTGGCTCGAAAAGCGTTATTCGACGGGCGTACGCAAGGCTGACCTATGATCGAGCTGATCCAAGAATACTGGCGCAACTACCTGTATACCGACGGGTATCGCTTCACGGGACTCGCGATCACGCTGTGGCTGCTCGTCGTGTCGATCGGGATCGGCTTCTGCCTGTCCGTGCCGCTCGCGGTGGCGCGCGTGTCGAAGAAGAAGTGGCTCGCGGGCGCCGTCTGGCTCTACACGTACGTGTTCCGCGGCACGCCGCTCTACGTGCAACTGCTCCTCTGCTACACCGGGCTTTACAGCCTGCAAGTCGTGCGCGGCGCGCCGATGCTCGACGCGTTCTTCCGCGACGGGATGAACTGCACGCTGCTCGCGTTCACGCTGAACACCTGCGCGTACACGACCGAGATCTTCGCGGGCGCGATCAAGGCGACCACGTACGGCGAGATCGAAGCCGCGCGCGCGTACGGGATGTCGACGTTCACGCTGTATCGGCGGGTCGTGCTGCCGTCGGCGCTGCGCCGCGCGCTGCCGCTCTACAGCAACGAAGTGATCCTGATGCTGCACGCGACGACGGTCGCATTCACGGCGACCGTGCCCGACATCCTGAAGATCGCGCGCGACGTCAATTCGGCAACCTACATGTCGTTCCACGCATTCGGCATCGCCGCCCTTCTCTATCTCGCGATCTCGTTTACGCTCGTGTGGCTGTTCCGCCGCGCCGAGCGTCGCTGGCTCGCGTATCTGCGCCCGCAAGGCAAATGAATTTCCGGATCCGCCTCGGATGAACACCCAGATGCACAAGCTATTCGTCGACGATCTCCACAAGCGTTACGGCAACAACGAAGTTCTGAAAGGCGTCTCGCTGCGCGCGAACGCGGGCGACGTGATCAGCGTGATCGGCTCGTCCGGTTCGGGCAAGAGCACGATGCTCCGCTGCATCAACTTCCTAGAGCAGCCCAACGCGGGCCGCATCTTCGTCGACGGCGAAGAAGTGCGCACCGCGCAGGACAAGACGGGCGCGCTCAAGGCGGCCGATTCGAAGCAGTTGCAGCGCGTGCGCACGAAGCTCGCGATGGTGTTCCAGCACTTCAATCTGTGGGCGCACATGAACGTGCTCGAGAACGTGATGGAAGCGCCCGTGCACGTGCTCGGCATGCCGAAACGAGAAGCCGAGGAGCGCGCGCGCGAATACCTCGAGAAAGTGGGGCTGGCGCCGCGCGTCGAGAAGCAGTATCCGTCGCACCTGTCGGGCGGCCAGCAGCAGCGGGTCGCGATCGCGCGGGCGCTGGCGATGCATCCGGACGTGATGCTGTTCGACGAGCCGACGTCGGCGCTCGACCCCGAGCTTGTCGGCGAAGTGCTGAAGGTGATGCAGAAGCTGGCCGAAGAAGGTCGGACGATGATCGTCGTCACGCACGAGATGGGCTTCGCGCGCAACGTATCGAATCACGTGATGTTCCTGCACCAGGGGCGCGTCGAAGAGGAAGGCGCGCCGGCCGACGTGTTCGGCGGCACGAAGAGCGAGCGCCTGAAGCAGTTCCTGTCCGGCAGCCTCAAGTAAACAACCGCCGAGCGGGCGCGTCGCGCCGCCATTGCGCTTCCGGGTCGTCCATTCGGGCCGCAAGGTCGCGACCGAGGATTTCTCGGCAAGTCGGCTCGACTTCGCGCCCGGCTATCACGAAGAAACCAGCGCGGTCGCGCCCGGCATCGAGAACTTCGACTGGTTCGCCGACGACTGCGTCGCGATCGCGAGCGAACGCCGTCCGCCGATCCGGCGCCGCCTGAGCGTCGCGCAGCATCGCGCGGCGCGGCACGTCGTCGTCACGCCGTGGAGCGAGACGCGCGGCGTGATCGGCTACGTGCACAACGAGTTCGGACGCGAGCGGCGGGTCGCCGTACAGTGGCCGACGGTGCTCGCGGCGCCGTCCATCGTCGCCGATTCCGACTTGCCGATGACGGTCCCGCGCCACGCGGCCGAGTGCTGCGCCACGCGGCGCCGATCCGGATCTTCGCCGCGCCGTTCGAGATCCCGCGCGACACGGTGAAGGTGTATTCACACGCGAAGCACGCACACACCGATGCGCATCGCTGGATTCGCGCGTAACCGATCGAGTCGGCGCCCGCGCACGCGCGTTGACGCCGGCCGCCGTCGACCGCGCCGCGTCCGTTCGGCCGTCCGGCCGAACGACGTTCGCACGGTCCGCGGCCGCGCATTTTCATTGCGAATTCCCGACACAATCGGCGCCGACGCGCCTACTCCCACGTATTTCCAGCGTCAATAGTGGCAATCCTTGACCCACCCCGCCGGGTTCCGTGAGTGCCTTGGTGGACAAGGGTTCCGACCGCCTCCACGAGCGTCGCTCGGCGTGCTTGCGCACACGTATATGGCAATTTGGCGACACGTGCTAGTCAAACAACGATTTTCGTCGCCACAAAAGTGTATTTTTGCTAAATTAGTAACCAAAGTAGCAAAACGAAAGTCATGAAATGTAGTTTGACTTCATGACGACAGGAGACCCCGGCAGGCCATCCGGCCGCACGGGCCCGCAAAACGGCACTCCCGCCGCTCGCTCACGTGCGTCGCCCACCCGGCCTGCACGCGGTCTCTCTGGTTACCCATTTTGTCCGGCATGCAAAGCCGGACATGTTGCGCAGTTCTGGGTTGACTTTTTGACAGGGTATGGAGGAGATGATGAAGAAAGTTATGCTCGCGGCAGTACTGGCGACTGCCGGAGTGGCGGCTCACGCTCAAAGCAGCGTGACGCTGTACGGCCGTCTCGACGCCGGCATCGAATACATGAGCGGCCTGCCGAGCGCGAACGGCGGCAGCTCGAGCCGCTGGCGCGCGGAAAGCGGCGACTGGGGCACGAGCCTCTGGGGCTTGAAGGGCTCCGAAGACATCGGCGGCGGCAACAAGATCGTGTTCCAGTTGGAAGGCAGCTTCGACACGATGAGCGGCAACGGCCCGGGCGGCGGCAGCCTCTGGAATCGCTGGGCGACGATCGGCATCTCCAACGACGCATACGGTACCCTGCTGCTCGGCCGCGAACTCGCGATCGCGAACGGCGTGTGGGACTTCGACCCGTTCGGCCAGTCGTCGTGGTCGACGGCTTCGCTCGTGCGCGGCCGCAACTGGAACAAGACCAGCAACAACGTGTCGTACCAGTCGCCGAAGTACTACGGTCTCGATTTCTACGGCCAGTTCTCGTTCTCGAACTCGACGAGCTTCAACGGCAACACCACGGCCGGCCAGCCGGGCCGCGCGGCCGGTGCGCAGATCACCTACACGACATCGCTGTTCCAGTTGCGCGGCATCTACGATGAAACGCGCGACAGCAACGGCAAGTTCTCCGACGTGTTCAACTACTCGCGCGAATACTTCGCGGGCGCGAACGTGTTCCTCGGCCAGTTCAAGCTGCAGGCGGCCTACCAGTCGTCGCACGCCGACGGCAGCGGCGGCCCGGTCGCCAACAACGGCATCACGGGCACCCAGCAGGTCTGGGGCGGCGTGACGTGGCAAGCCACGCCGGCAGCCGCGCTGATCGCAGCCGTGTATCACGTCAACGCGAACCACGGCGGCGGCAACGCGAACATCTACACGGTCGGCGGCTCGTACAACATCTCGAAGCGCACGCTGTTCGACGTTCAGGTCGCGACGGTGCGCAACAGCAAGACCGCGAACTTCGGCCTGAACGCCAACGGCGCGGGCACCGACATCTCGACCGGCAATCCGAAGTTCGGCGGCAGCCAGACGGGCGTGTACGCCGGCATCCAGCACCTGTTCTAAGCACGGACGCTGGATCGTCTGAACCGATAGAGGATCTTTTCACGCTGCTGCGAGAGGCGCGTACCGGTGCGATGCCCATGGGTATCGCACCGTTTTTTTATGCTGCGCGGGCCGAAACCGTGAAATGGCGGAATGGCGGAACGGCGCAACGCTTGACGAAGCAAGACTGAGCGGCACGTCGCGCGACCTCGCGCGCGACACGATACGTCAAACGCCATGCGCGAACGCGCGCACCCATACGACGTCGCGCCGCCGGAGCCGCCCGGCCCCGCCGCGCCGAGACGGCCTCCCTCTTCCGAGCAATCCAGCCTCAGACGGCCGCTTCGTTCTCCTCGCCCGTCCGAATCCGGATCACGCGCTCGACATCCGACACGAAGATCTTGCCGTCGCCGATCTTGCCGGTGCGCGCGGCACCGATCACCGCGTCGATCACCTGATCGACGAGATCGTTCGCGACCACCACCTCGATCTTCATCTTCGGCAGGAAGTCGACCACGTACTCGGCGCCGCGGTAGAGCTCCGTGTGGCCCTTCTGGCGGCCGAAGCCCTTCACTTCCGTCACGGTAAGCCCCGTCAGGCCGACTTCGGCGAGCGCTTCGCGCACTTCGTCGAGCTTGAACGGCTTGATGATGGCGGTGATGCGTTTCATGATGTGCCCCTTGCTTCGAATGAATGAAAGTCGTCAGCCGATTCTACGCGCCGCGCGCCGCGTCAGTCGATGCTCTCGGTGAAGCGCGACGTGATCGGATAGCGCCAGTCGCGCCCGAACGCGCGATGCGTGACGCGAATGCCGACGGGCGCCTGGCGGCGCTTGTACTCGTTGATCTTGATGAGCCGCGTGACGCGCTTGACGTCCGCCTCCGAGTAGCCCGCCGCGACGATCGCCGCGAGCGGCCGGTCCTCTTCCATGTACATCCGCATGATCGCGTCGAGCACGTCGTACGGCGGCAGGCTGTCCTGGTCGGTCTGGTTCTCGCGAAGCTCGGCGGACGGCGCGCGCGTCAGGATCCGCTCCGGAATGACGTCGAGCTTGCCGTATTCGAGCGCGGCGTTGCGGTAGTGACAGAGCCGGTAGACGAGCGTCTTCGCGATGTCCTTGATCACCGCGAAGCCGCCCGCCATGTCGCCGTACAGCGTGCAATAGCCGACCGCCATCTCGCTCTTGTTGCCCGTCGTCAGCACGATCGAGCCGAACTTGTTCGACAGCGCCATCAAGAGCGTGCCGCGAATCCGCGCCTGGATGTTCTCCTCGGACGCGTCTTCGGCGCGGCCCGCGAATTCGCCCGCGAGCGACGCGCGGAACGCGTCGAACATCGGCGCGATCGCGATCTCGTCGTAGCGCACGCCGACGCGCTTCGCCATCTCGGCCGCGTCGGTCGTCGAGATGTCGGCCGTGTAGCGCGACGGCATCATCACCGCGCGCACGCGATCGGCGCCGAGCGCGTCGACCGCGACCGCGAGCACGAGCGCCGAATCGACGCCGCCCGACAGCCCGATGATCGCGCCCGGAAAGCCGTTCTTGCCGATGTAGTCGCGCACGCCGAGCACGAGCGCGCGATACACCTGCGCCTCGACGGGCAGCTCCGGCGCGATTCGCGCAGGCAGCGGCCGCGCGCCGTCGAATTCGACGATCGCGTTGCCTTCCTCGAACTGCGGCATCTTCGCGACGAGCTCGCCCGCGCCGTCGAGCACGAACGAGCCGCCGTCGAACACGAGCTCGTCCTGGCCGCCGACGAGATTCACGTAGATCATCGGCAGGCCGGTCTCGCGAATCCGCGCGCGCAGGATGTCGATCCGCACCGCTTCCTTGTTCATGTGATACGGCGAGCCGTTCGGCACGATCAGCGCCTGCGCGCCCGCCGCCTTCGCGAGCTGCGCGGCCGACGCGTGCCACACGTCCTCGCAGATCACGACGCCGAACTTCACGCCGTTCAGCTCGAACACGTACGGCGCGGCGTCGGTCGCGAAATAGCGCTTCTCGTCGAACACCTCGGTGTTCGGCAAGTCCTGCTTGCGGTACGTGCCGACGACCTCGCCGTCGACGATCAGCGACGCCGCGTTATAGGTATCGGTTGGCGAGACGCCGCGCTCGATCGGACGGTTTGCATTACCATCGGCGCTTGGCGCGCCCGAGCCGGCCGCGCGCTGCGGATGGCCGACCAGCACCGCGAGCCCCGCGAGCGGCTTCAGCAGCGCGGCGAGCTCGGCGAGCGCCGCGTCCGACGCCGCGTAGAACGCGGGGCGCAGCAGCAGGTCCTCGGGCGGATAGCCGGACAGCGCGAGTTCCGGCGCGATCAGGAGCTGCGCGCCGGCGTCGTGCGCGGCGCGCGCGGCGGCGGCGATCTTGGCGACGTTGCCGGCGAAATCGCCGACGGTGACGTTGAGTTGGGCAAGTGCGATACGGGTTTTCATCACGGGATCAGCGCGGCCTCCTCGGGCCGCAGCGCGTGCGGCTTTGATCAAACGCACGGACGGCTGGCGCGGCAGCGCGCCTGACCGACGGTGCAAACGGGTACGAACGGGTACAACCGGGTACGAACGAAACGGATTCAGATCGTTGAAACACGAACGCTGCGATTATCGCATGGGCATCCTGTCGTCTCCGCTCGACGCAAGCGCCGCCGAGTGGGACGCGCTCGTCGCGCGCGCCGAGCGCCCGACGCCCTTTCTGAAGCACGCCTTCCTGAGCGCGCTGCACCGCGCGGGCTGCGCGGTCGACGGCACCGGCTGGGCGCCCCGCTTCGTCACGCTGACGGACGGCGCGACGGGCGCGCTCGTCGCGGCCGCGCCCGTTTACGCGAAGCGCCATTCGTATGGCGAATACGTATTCGACTGGGCGTGGGCCGACGCGTATCAGCGCAACGATTTGCCGTATTACCCGAAGCTGCTGTGCGCGGTGCCGTTCACGCCCGTGCAAGGCAGCCGGCTCCTCGCCGTCGGCGACGACGCGCGCCGCCGGCTCGCCGCGACGCTCGTCGCGCTCGCCGAGCAGAGCGACGTGTCGTCGCTGCACGTGCTGTTTCCGACCGACGACGAAGCGCGCGTGCTCGCCGACATGGGGATGATGCTGCGCGAAGGCGTGCAGTTCCATTGGCTGAATGACGGCTATCGCGACTTCGACGAATTTCTCGGCACGCTCGAACAGAAGAAGCGCAAGAACATCCGCGCGGAGCGCCGCAAGGTCGCTGAAGCCGGCGTCACGTTGCGCCGCGTGCGCGGCGAGGACGCGACCGACGCCGACTGGCGCCTCTTCACGCGCTGCTACCGGCAGACGTACCGCGAGCACTTTTCGAGCCCGTACCTGAATCTCGACTTCTTCCGCGAGATCGGCGCGACGATGCCGGAGAACCTGCTGCTCGTGATCGCCGAGCGCGACGGCCGGCCGATCGCGAGCGCGCTCGCCGTCTACCAGCGCGAAGCGGCGGGCGGCGGCACGCTGTACGGCCGCTACTGGGGCGCGCTCGAACAGGTGCCGTGCCTGCACTTCGAGGCCGCGTACTACCAGTTGCTCGAGTTCTGCATCGACGAGCGGCTCGACACATTCGAAGGCGGCGCGCAAGGCGAGCACAAGCTCGCGCGCGGCTTCATGCCGACCGTCACGCGCTCCGCGCACTGGCTCGCGCATCCGGCGTTCGCCGATGCGGTCGGCCGCTTCCTCGCGCAGGAGACGAACCAGATCCACGCGTACGTCGACGAGCTGCGCGAGCACAATCCATTCAAGGACGGCGAGCGCTGACCACGACGCGACGCCCGCGCGCGCCTCGTCCCGCGGCCGGCAGTCGCGCGAGCGCGGCGCGCCGGCTTCCAAAACGGCATCGCCATTCATTTCCCTTAACAGGTTATGCGAGATATTTGATTATCATTCGTTCCAAATCGGAAATTGAAAGATTATTCGGTTGCAATATTCGCACAACCCCCCCAGACTTTCGGTGCGCTTAATGCGCACGAAATAGAGAGAAACGGATTTCATTCGCTTTCGTCCCTGTTTCTGATTTTCAGAATCGATATTCTGAAAATCGATAAAAACGTTCATATTCCAGGGCCACCCGCTAGCTTCACCCTTCGGCGCACCGCCTGACGCGGTCGGAGAGGATGGGGAGACATTTTGATCTTTTGGTTGAGAATCTTCACGCGGATTATCAATTAGGAGTATTAAATGATGCCATTCGATCTGCCGATTCTAAACGGCATGCGCCGACCATTCTTATCGCTCGATATCAGTCCCGAAACGCCGTTTGAAATGGCGTCTTCGAAACCAGCGTGGCGGCGCAAGCCATCAGGCTTCCCACCCCCCGGCGCTCGCCGAGCGGCCCGCGCGGCGGGAGCCGCTCCGGCCACTGGCCTGCCGCCCGCCACGCGCCTCGACACGCGCGCCCACTAACCAACGCCCCCGACGATCTCGGGCAAGCGCTGCGCGCCGCCCGAGGCGGCGGGGCTTGCGTCGCGCGCGCCAGGCGCGACGCACCCAACTCATCGGTCCGCGCTCATGCCCAACACCTCTTCCCGAACGACGCTGCTATGGATCGTCGCCACCGCGTTCTTCATGCAGTCCGTCGACACGACCATCGTCAACACGGCGCTGCCGTCGATCGCCCACGCGCTCGGCCAGGACGCGCTCTCGATGCACGGCGTCGTCACCGCCTACACGCTGGCGATGGCCACACTCACACCCGCGTCCGGCTGGTTCGCGGATCGCTTTGGCACGCGTCGCGTGTTCTTCGTCGCGATTGTCGTGTTCGCGCTCGGCTCGCTGTGCTGCGCGGCCGCGACGAGCGCGACGCAGCTCATCGTCGCCCGGGTGCTACAAGGCATCGGCGGCTCGATGCTGCTGCCGATCGGCCGGCTCGCGGTACTGCGCGGCGTGCCCGGCAACGAATACGTGGCCGCGCTCGCGTTCGTGTCGATCTTCGGCCAGATCGGGCCGATCCTCGGCCCAACGCTCGGCGGCTGGCTCACGCAGTCGATGTCGTGGTACTGGGTGTTCCTCGTCAACCTGCCGATCTGCGCGGTCGGCCTCGTCGCCGTCCACCGCTACATGCCGCGCGACGAGCCGATCGATCCTCCGCCGTTCGACTACACGGGCTACACGCTGCTGTCGATCGCGATGATCGCCGGCTCGCTCGCGATCGACTCGTTGTCCGACGGCGGCTACACGAACTGGACCGTCGGCGTGACCGCGATCGCCGCGGCTGCGGCGATCGTGTACGTCGCCCATGCGCGCAGGCGCGCGAATCCGCTCTTCCGGCTCGAACTCTTGCGCGAACCGAACTTCGCAGTCGGCCTCGCCGGCAACCTAGTCTCGCGGATCGGCATCGGCGCGACGCCCTTCCTGCTGCCGCTGATGATGCAGCTCGAATTCGGCTATTCTCCGTTGCGCTCGGGGCTCATGCTCGTGCCGGCCGCCATCGCGGGTGTGATCGCGAAGCCGTGGATCGCGCCGCTCGTTCGCCGCTACGGCTATCGTACGTTTCTGTTCGTCAACACGCTGATCGTCGGCGCCGTGATCGCGCTGTTCGCGGCCATCGGCCCCGACACGCCGCTCGTCGCCGAAATGGCGCTGATTGCGATCTTCGGCGCGATCAACTCGATTCAGATCGCGGCAATGAACAGCGTGACGCTGAAAGGCCTGCCGCACCGCGACGCGGCGAGCGGCAATAGCCTGTATTCGATGGTGCAGATGTTGTCGATGGGGCTCGGCGCGTCGGTGGGAAGCGGGCTCACGAGCCTGTTCGGCGAGCAGACCGGCTCGGCGCTGCTCGGCTTCAAGCTGAGCTTCGTCTGCGTCGGCGCGGTGACGCTCGTGTCCGCGGCGATCTTCCGGCGAATCCAGGAAGCGCCCGTGACGCGCACGCGGCCCGGCCACGCGGTCGCGCACCGCTAGCCGCGCGACCGGGGGGCCGCCGCCAGATGAACCGACGGGCGAATCGCGCGCTCGCGCCGCGCAATTTCTGCGACACTGGCGGCTTCGCATCACGCCGCCCTTCATGTCCTGGTACCTGTATCTGATCGAATGCGCGGACGGCAGCGTCTACACCGGCATCACGACCGACGTCGCCACACGCTTCGCGCAGCACGCGCAAGGCAAGGGCGCGCGCTACACGCGCGCGCGCAAGCCGAAGGCCGTGCTCGCGTCGTTCGAGCTCGCCGATCGCTCGAGCGCGTCGCGCGCCGAGTATTGGGTGAAACGGCTGACCGCCGCGCAAAAGCGCGAGCTCGCGGCGGGCGGGCGCACGCTCGAGTCGGTACTGCCGGCGGAGGTTGTCGCCGCGGAAGGCGACGCGGCGGCGGATGCCGGGGCGGCGGCGGACGCGAGCGAAGCCGCGGAGGCGGCGAACGTCGTCGCGTTGGCCCTGGCGTCGGGGGAGCCGAAGGCCGCGTCTCGTCGCGATGTCGCCCGGGCGCTCGGCACGTCCGACGCGATCGAGGCGGCTGAGGCGGCTGAGGCGACTGGCGTGCAAACGGTGGCGAGGAAATCGAAGACATCGAAGGCGTCGAAAACATCGAAGGCGTCGGACGCTCCCAAAGCCCCCAAAGCCCCCAAAGCCCCCAAAGCCCCCCAACCCCCCAAAGCCCCCAAAGCAGCAAAGACCATTCGCGCGGCCGCGGCAAGCACGAGCGCATCCGAAACCGCCGCCGCCCCGCGCCGCGCGCGCACCAAACAAAACCGCGCGGCCTCGTGACGAGACACGCGCGGTTTCGCGCAACCGGACGGCGCAGCGGGCGCCGGCCCGCCGGTTACTTCTTGAAGTTCGCGACGCCTTCGTTGATTTCCTTGTGCGCGGCGTCGATGTCGTCCCAGCCTTCGACCTTCACCCACTTGCCCTTCTCGAGCGCCTTGTACTGCTCGAAGAAGTGCTTGATCTGGTCCTTCAGGTAGCCGGGCACGTCGTCGATCGACTTGAGGTTGGCCGTCATCGGGCAGACCTTGTCGTGCGGCACCGCGACGAGCTTCGCGTCGACGCCCGATTCGTCGGTCATCTTCAGCATGCCGAGCGCGCGCGCGCGGACGACCGAGCCCGCGAGCAGCGGGAACGGCGTGATGACGAGCACGTCGACGGGATCGCCGTCGCCCGACAGCGTCTGCGGAATGAAGCCGTAGTTCACCGGATAGCGCATGCCCGTGCCGATGAAGCGGTCGACGACGAGGAGGCCGAGTTCCTTGTCGGCTTCGTACTTGACCGGCTCGCTTTGCGCCGGGATCTCGATGATCACGTTGAAGTCTTGCGGCAGATCCTTGCCGGCCGGGACGTTGCTGAAGCTCATGAGCGTTCTCTGAAGTTCGGATGGGAATCGGGACGGATGGCGGCCTCGCGGGCGCCTCCGATGGAATGCGCATTATAGCCAATCGCCCGATGGCGCTCCGGTCGCGTTCGGCCGATAATCGGGCAACGATCAGACACGGCGCGACGCGCCGGGAGCGAGCATGGAAGAGGCGAAGCACTTCATCGCGGGCGCGTGGGCGCCGCCCGCGGGCGGCGAGACGATCGCCGTGATCGATCCGTCCGACGGCGAGCCGTTCGCGCGGCTCGCGCGCGGCACCGCGCCCGACGTCGACGCGGCCGCGCACGCGGCCCGCGCGGCGTTCGATGGCCCGTGGGGCGCAGCGGGCGCGGCCGAGCGGGGGCGCATGCTGTACCGGCTGTCGATGCTCGTCGCCGCGTGCCGCGAGGAGCTCGCGCTCATCGAATCGCGCGACACCGGCAAGCCGCTCACGCAGGCGCGCGCGGACGCCGACGCGCTCGCCCGCTACTTCGAGTTCTACGCGGGCGCGGCGGACAAGCTGCACGGCGAGACACTGCCCTACCGCGACGGCTACACGGTGCTCACACTGCGCGAGCCGCACGGCGTCACCGGGCACATCGTGCCGTGGAACTACCCGATGCAGATCCTCGGGCGCAGCGTCGGCGCGACGCTCGCCGCGGGCAACGCATGCGTCGTCAAGCCGTCGGAGGACGCGTGCCTGTCGATCCTGCGCGTCGCGACGCTCGCCGCCGAAGCCGGGCTCCCCGCGGGCACGTTCAACGTCGTGACGGGCTACGGCCACGAAGCCGGCGCGGCGCTCGCGCGCCATCCGGGCATCGACCACATCTCGTTCACCGGCTCGCCGGACACGGGCCGCCTCGTCGCGCAAGCGGCGGCCGAACACCACGCGCCCGTCACGCTCGAGCTCGGCGGCAAGTCGCCGCAGATCGTGTTCGCCGACGCGGACCTCGACGCCGCGCTGCCCGTCCTCGTGTCCGCGATCGTGCAGAACGGCGGCCAGACCTGTTCGGCCGGCAGCCGCGTGCTGATCGACAAGGCGGTCTACGAGCCGCTCGTCGAGCGGCTCGCCACCGCGTTCAACGCCCTGAAGGTCGGCCCCGGCCGCGCCGATCTCGACTGCGGGCCGCTCATCAGCGCGAAGCAGCAACAGCGCGTGTGGGATTTCCTGTCCGACGCGCAGCACGACGGCATCGTGATGGCCGCGCACGGCGAAGTCGTGCCGGACGCACCCGAAACGGGCTTCTACCAGGCGCCCGCGCTGCTGCGCGACGTGCCGCACACCCACCGGCTCGCGCAGGAAGAAGTGTTCGGCCCGGTGCTCGCCGCGATGAAGTTCGCCGACGAGGACGAAGCGCTCGCGCTCGCGAACGGCACGCCATACGGGCTCGTCGCAGGCGTGTGGACGCGCGACGGCGCGCGCCAGATGCGGCTCGCGCGACGGCTGCGCGCAGGACAGGTGTTCGTCAACAACTACGGCGCGGCCGGTGGCGTCGAGCTGCCGTTCGGCGGCACCGGCCGCTCGGGCTACGGCCGCGAGAAAGGCTTCGAGGCGCTGTACGGCTTCACCGTGCTAAAGACGATCGCGCTCAAGCACGACTGACCGAAGGCGCGGCACGGCGCGCGCGATCGCGCGTCGCCGCCCGTGCTCGTCACGGCAAGACCCAAAACAAAATCCAGGAGACAACGGATGCGGCTCAGCGGCAAGACCGCCGTCGTCACGGGCGCAGGCTCGGGCTTCGGCGAAGGCATCGCGAAAACGTTCGCGCGCGAAGGCGCGTGCATCGTCGTCAACGATCTGAACGCGCCGGCGGCCGAGCGCGTCGCGAGCGAAATCGCACTCGCGGGCGGGCGCGCGCTCGCCGTCGCGGGCGACGTATCGCGCGGCGACGATTGGCGCGCGCTCCTCGACGCGGCGCTCGACGCATTCGGCGGCGTGCAGATCGTCGTCAACAACGCCGGCACGACGCATCGCAACAAACCGGTGCTCGACGTGACCGAAGCCGAATACGACCGCGTATACGCAGTCAACATGAAGAGCCTCTTCTGGAGCGTGCAAACGTTCGTTCCGCATTTCCGCCAGGCGGGCGGCGGCGCGTTCGTCAACGTCGCATCGACGGCGGGCGTGCGGCCGCGCCCCGGCCTCGTCTGGTACAACAGTACGAAGGGCGCGATGATCACCGCGAGCAAGACGCTCGCCGTCGAGCTCGGCCCCGACCGGATCCGCGTGAACTGCGTGAACCCGGTGCTCGGCGAGACCGGGCTCACGAGCGAGTTCATGGGCGTGCCGGACACGCCGGAGAACCGCGCGCGCTTCATCGCGACGATCCCGCTCGGCCGCTTGTCGACGCCGCAGGACATCGCGAACGCGGCGCTCTATCTCGCATCCGACGACGCCGCGTTCGTCACCGGCGCATGCCTCGAAGTCGACGGCGGCCGCTGCGTCTGAACGCGGCGGCGCGCGCCGCCCCTCGCAATCAAAACACGCCAGAGGAGACAATCATGGCCAGCACCGCGCCGGCGTTCACGCCGACCCCGCCGTCCGCCTTCGAGGCGGCGACCTATCGCAAGGTCTCGTGGCGGCTCGCGCCGCTGCTGCTGCTCTGCTATGTCGTCGCGTATCTCGACCGCGTGAACGTCGGCTTCGCGAAACTGCAGATGGCGTCCGACCTGCACCTGTCCGATGCGGTCTACGGTCTCGGCGCCGGGATCTTCTTCGTCGGCTACTTCCTGTTCGAAGTGCCGAGCAACGTGATCCTGCACCGGGTCGGCGCGCGGGTGTGGATCGCGCGGATCATGGTCACGTGGGGAATCATCTCGGCGCTGACGATGTTCGTGTCGACGCCCGCGATGTTCTACACGATGCGCTTCCTGCTCGGCGCCGCCGAGGCGGGCTTCTTCCCCGGCGTGATCCTCTATCTGACCTACTGGTATCCGGCGCACCGCCGCGGCGGGATGACGACACTCTTCATGACGGCCGTCGCGCTGTCGGGCGTCGTCGGCGGCCCGATCTCCGGCTACATCCTGAAGACTTTCGACGGGGCGAACGGCTGGCATGGATGGCAATGGCTGTTCCTGCTCGAAGGGGTGCCGTCGGTGCTCGTCGGCATCCTGCTGCTGTTCGCGCTCGACGACCGGATCGTGAAGGCGAAATGGCTCGACGACGACGAAAAGGCGCTCCTCGCGCGCAACATCGCGCTCGAAGATGCGCGCAAGGAAGACCTGCCGCTCTCCGTCGTGTTCACGAGTCCGCGCGTGTGGCTGATGGGCCTCATCTACTTCTCGTTCGTGATGGGGCTCTACGGCGTCGGCTTCTGGCTGCCGACGCTCATCAAGTCGACGGGCGTGACCGATACCTTCACGATCGGCCTGCTGTCCGCCGTGCCGTACGCGGCGGCCGTCGTCGCGATGCTCGCGATCGCGCACAGCGCGGACCGCCGCCGCGAGCGGCGCTGGCACCTCGCGATCCCCGCGGCGGTGGGCGCGGTCGGGCTCGTGCTGTCCGTCGTATGGGCGCACGACACGCTGCTCGCGATGCTCGGCCTCACGATCGGGACGATGGGCATCCTGACGACGCTCCCCCTCTTCTGGAGCCTGCCGACCGCGTTCCTCGGCGGCACGGCCGCTGCGGCGGGCATCGCGATCATCAATTCGGTCGGCAACCTCGCCGGCTTCCTGAGCCCGTATCTCGTCGGCTGGCTCAAGCAGGCGACGGCGTCGAACGACGCGGGAATGTACATGCTCGCCGGGTTCCTCGTGCTGGGCGGGCTGCTCGCGCTATCGGTGCCGAAGTCGCTCGTCGACATCTGAGTCGATTCGCGACGCATCGCTGCAAACGAAAACGGCGGCCATCGAGGCCGCCGCTTTCTTTCCGCCGTCACCGCCCGCCGAGCGAGAACCCGGCGCGAACGCTCAGACGACCGTCATCGCGAGCGCGCTTTCGCGATAGTGCTGCGCGGCCTTGTCGGATTCGCCGAGCCGCTCGAACAGACGCGCAAGGGCGCGATGCGTGCGGATCTTGAGCGGCTCGTCGTCGGCAAGCTTGAGCGCCGATTCGAGGAACGACTGCGCCTTGCCCCACAGCTGTTGCTGCTGGCACAGGCGGCCGAGCGCGAACAGCAGGTCCGCGTCTTCCGGCCGGTCCCGGCGCCAGCCCTCCGCCTTCTGGATCAACGGAAGCGCGTCGGAGCCCGCCGTGTCCGGATAGCGGCGCAACAGCCGCGCGTTCCAGTTGTGCGCGAGCGCGTCCTCGACGATCCGCCGCGCTTCCGGCCGGCGCTCGAGCGCGATCAATAGTTCGGCGGCGAGATCCGCGAGACGCGGCGACTGCCGTTCGGCCGCCGACAGCGATTGCCACACCTCGAGGAACGCGTCGGCGTCGTGCCGGCGATCGCGCAGCAGATGCTCGGCGGCCTGCTGGCGCAGACGCACGGCGGCGGCCGGATGCAGCGCCTCGCGCTTTTCGAGCGCCTTCGCAATCTTCAGCACCTCGGCCCAGTTCTTCAGTTGCTGCTGCGCGCGCAGCGCGATCTGCTGCGCGTGGATCCGCTTGCCGCCCGACGCCTGCATCTCGGCGAGCGCGGCGAGCGCGCCTTCGGCGTCGCGGCCGTCCGCACGCATGTCGGCCGTCGCGAGCAGGCGCGCGTCCTGCCATTCCTGGCCGCTCACCTTCGCGAGCCACTCGTCGCGGCGCGCATACTCGTGCATCCGGTGCGTCGCCGCCGCGGCGATGAGGCTCGCCGCGCCCTGGTTCGCATCGACCGTGAGCGCGTCGCGCGCGGCCTTCTCCGCACGCGAGAAACGGCCCGCGTACAGGTTCGCGAGCGCGTCGCGCAGCGATGCCTGCGCGCGCTCGTTGCGCATCCGCGCGCGGTACGCGGCGACGCGCTGCGGCATCCGCCACACATTGCGCACGATCCGCATCAGCGCGTACAGCACGATGAAGGCGACGATGATCGCGAGCACGAAGAAGTTAAGCGGCACGTCGACGCGATACGGCGGATAGACGATCAGCACCTGGCCGGTATCGAAGCGGCCGACCGTCGCGAGTCCCGCGGCGATCGCGAACAGCACGGCGAGCCAAATGATTCCACGCAGCGTCATGTCGTCAACCCCGGCTCTTGAACTGTTGAACCGCGTTCAGGCTCGCGTTGAGGTTCGGCACCGCGACCGTCAGCGACGCGGCGTCCACCTGCTTGAGCAGATCCTGAACGATCTGGGTATCCTTCGACGCACCGTCGAAGTAGCGCGCGACCGCCGCCTGCGCGGCATGCAGATCGGACTTCATCGCGCTGTCGTTGCGCGAGAGAAGCGACAGCCGCGCGCTCAACAGGCGCAGCTTCACGTTCTCGCGCACGAAGTAGCCTTGCTCGGGCGACGCGAGCATCGCATCCGCATGATCGATGCGGCGCACTTCGACGAGCGACTTCAACTGCGCGCCGATGCCCGCCGAGAAGCCGCGCCACCACGCCTTCCAGCGCGGCTCGCCCGCCGCCGCGGCCGCGTGCTCGGCGCTCGCGGCAACGTCGGGACTCGTCTGCGCGTGCGGCGTGAGCGCTTCGCCCGAGAGCGGCAGCGTGTCGACCTTCGCGATCGCGTCGTCGAGCTTGATCGCAAGCCCCGTGAGGTCCGCCGACGGCGCGGCCTTCAACCGTTCGATGTCCTGCGCGACCGCCTTGCGCACGACGACCGCCTGCGCGCTCTGCGAAGCCGCGAGCCGCGAATCGGCGTTCTGCAGCGCAATCAGCGCGAGCTGCGTGTTGCCCGTCAGCAGAAGCTGCTGGCTCGCGCTCGACAGCATCTGGCCGACTTCCTCGATCATCCACGCGTCGCGGTTGCGCGACAGGTCCTGATATTGCTGCTGCAGCGCGGCCTGCGCGGCCTGCGCATCGGCGAGCTTGCCTTCGAGCTGCGACAGCTGCGCGTTGGCCTGATGCACGCTCGAAAGCGCCTGCTCGGTCTTCGTGCGGATGTCGGCCGTCTGCGCGTCGAGCGCCTTCTGCCGCTCGAGCGCGTGCTGGTCGAGACGATCGACCTTGCGGTTCAGCGCATAGCCGCCGACGCCCGCCGCGGCCGCGATCACAACGATCACGAACCAGAGCGCCGCGTTCGAGCCGCTGCGCCGCGCTTTCGTTTCAAACGGCGTAAACGGTTGATTCGGCGGCGGAACGGGGGCCGCGGCCGGTTTGGAAGAGACGTCTTTGGTATCGTTGGTGTCTGTCATGCGAGAAGGCATCGGTGCGGCAATCGCCGGTTGATCGGCCTGATCGGCCAACGTACGAAACGCGCGAGCGATACGCTCATCGCCCGCGCCGGACAGCGTAATCCTATCAAAACCGAGCGCGCGCGCGGTCTCGACGATGCGCGGATGCGGCGCGACGAACTGCGCGTGCTTCAGCGCGTCGATCTCGGCCTCGTTCAAATGCTCGTGCGCGAGCTCCTGCAGATTGCGCACGCCTTCCGAACTCGTCACGAGCCACGCATGCGGCGCGCCCGACAGCAGCGTATGCACGCGCTCCCACGCGCCGATCGACGGCTCGGGCGTCACGCGCCTGTACGCGGCGACGAGCTCGACTTCGGCGCCCGCGTCGCGCAGCCGCTCGGCGAGCCATTCGCGGCCGCCGTCGCCGCGCACGATCAGCACGCGCTTGCCGGCAAGATCGGCCGCGCCGCCGAACGCGCGCTCGATTTCGGCGAAGAGATTTTCGGAATCGTAATGCGGCTCGCTGCCGTCGCCGGGCTCGCGCGGCGCGATCACGCGATGCGCGGGCGCCGCGATCCCGTGCCGCGCGAGCGCGGCGACGCTGCCCGGCCCGACGACGCCGATCGGCAGCGGATGCGGCCAGATCGCGCCGAGCCGCGCGAGCGCGTGATCGATCGCGTTCGGCGACACGAACACGACGAGCGCGTACGCATCGAGTCGCGCGAAAGCGTCGGCAAGCGGCACATCGTCGGCGAGCGGCGCGATGTCGATGAGCGGAAAGTCGAGCACGTCGATGCCCGCCGCGGCGAGCTGCGCCGCGAGCGTCGCCGACTGTCCGTCGGGGCGCGTGAGCACCGCGGTGAACGTGCGCGGCGCGCCCGTCATCACGCGCCGCCCTTTTGCGCGCTCGCCGCGACGAGCGCGTCGACGATCGCGCGCGCGCCCTGGCGCTCGAGATCGTCGGACACGGCGCGGCCGAGCGCGAGCGCGTCGGCGGGCGTCGCGGCGCGGGCCTGCGCACGCGCGCTCAGCACGCGGCGGCCGTCCGTCGTCGACACGCTGCCCGTCAGATGCAGCTCGTCGCCGCGCCACACCGCGTGCGCGGCGAGCGGCACCTCGCAACTGCCGCCGAGCGCGCGCGACACCGCGCGTTCGGCCTCGACCGCGAGCGCGGTGGCGGCATCGTGCAACGGCGCGAGCCATGCGGCGACGTCCGCGCGGCGCGCGGCGATCTCGATGCCGAGTGCGCCCTGGCCCGCGGCGGGCAGACTGTCGTCGACGTCGAGCAGCGCGCGGATTCGCGCGGCGAGGCCGAGCCGCTTCAGGCCGGCTGCGGCGAGGATGATCGCCGCGTAGTCGCCGCGGTCGAGCTTCGCGAGCCGCGTGTCGAGGTTGCCGCGCAGCGGCCGCACGTCGAGCTGTGGATAGCGCGCGCGCAGCATCGCTTCGCGGCGCAGGCTCGACGTGCCGACGACGGCGCCCGCCGGCAGCTCGGCGAGCGACGCGTACGCGTTCGACACGAACGCGTCGCGCGGATCCTCGCGGCTCATCACGGCCGCGAGCGCGAAGCCTTCGGGCAGCGCCATCGGCACGTCCTTCAGCGAATGCACCGCGAGATCCGCGCGGCCGTCGGCGAGCGCGTTCTCGAGTTCCTTCACGAAGAGCCCCTTGCCACCGACCTTCGACAGCGTGCGATCGAGAATTTGATCGCCGCGCGTCGTCATCCCGAGGATTTTCACGTCGCAAGCTGGATATAATTTGCGCAGCGCATCACGCACATGCTCGGCTTGCCACATGGCGAGGCGGCTCTCGCGCGACGCGATCATCAGCGTCGCGGGCAGCTCGGCCGAAAGAGTCTCGGTGTTCATTGCAAGGACATCGCAGGACGGGATTAGGAACAGACTATGGTAGCACGCGCGCCTTGCGCTTCCGCCCGCCGGGCGGCCGGCGCGAGCCGCACGCACGGTCTGCGCCAAGGTCCCGAACGGTCGTTCGGTTCGAGGTGGAATCCGGCATCCGCGTCAGGGTCCGGTTCGCAGTCGTCGCGTCGCTCGCCGCGTCGCACGGTTTCGTCGTCCGACGGGATCGCGCGCGACGCGTCTCGCGCACCGTGCAGCGCACGCCGCCGCGCCGCTTGATCGCGCTCGCTGTTGCTGGACCGCAGTTCCCGTTCACTCATGCTTTCCCAAGGAAATCAATCGTGAAGTCTTCCGGATCGGCGCGCGCGACGCGCCGCAATGCTGTCTCGTCCTCCTCCGCGCCGGCGAACGCCGATGCCCAACCCCGCCGCACGCAGACGGCCCGCAAGCCGAAGGAGGCCGCCGTGCGCGCGGCCGAGCCGGCGAGCGCCGCACCGGCCAGGCCGAACGGCCGCACGCGCGAGGACAAGGACCGCCCGCTCTTCGAAGACATCCGCTATCTCGGCCGCCTGCTCGGCGATGTCGTCCGCGAACAGGAAGGCGACGCCGTGTTCCACGTCGTCGAAACAATCCGCCAGACCGCCGTCAAGTTCCGCCGCGAGGACGACAGCGCCGCCGCGCAGACGCTCGAGAAGATGCTGCGCAAGCTCACGCCCGAGCAGACGGTGAGCGTCGTGCGCGCGTTCAGCTATTTCTCGCATCTCGCGAACATCGCCGAGGACCGCCATCACAACCGCCGCCGCCGGATTCACGCGCTCGCGGGCTCCACGCCGCAGGCGGGCACCGTCGCGTACGCGCTCGACAAGCTCAAGGAAGCGGGCGACGCGTCGTCGAAGGTGATCAAGCGGTTCTTCGAAGGCGCGCTCATCGTGCCCGTGCTGACCGCGCACCCGACCGAGGTGCAGCGCAAGAGCATTCTCGACGCGCAGCACGACATCGCACGCCTGCTGGCCGAGCGCGACCAGCCGCTGACCGCGCGCGAGTTCGCGCACAACGAGGCGCTCTTGCGCGCGCGCGTGACGACGCTCTGGCAGACCCGGATGCTGCGCGACGCGCGCTTGACGGTCGCCGACGAGATCGAGAACGCGCTGTCGTACTACCGCGCGACGTTCCTCGACGAGCTGCCCGCGCTCTACGCGGACATCGAGGAAGCGCTCGCCGAGCACGGCCTGCCCGCGCGCGTGCCCGCGTTCTTCCAGATGGGAAGCTGGATCGGCGGCGACCGCGACGGCAACCCGAACGTCACCGCGGCGACGCTCGACGAAGCGATCAACCGCCAGGCCGCGGTGATCTTCGAGCATTACCTCGAGCAGGTGCACAAGCTCGGCGCCGAGCTCTCCGTGTCGAACCTGCTCGTCGGGGCGAACGACGCGCTGAAGGCGCTC
Organism: Burkholderia sp. ABCPW 14; assembly: GCF_001523835.1. Lineage (NCBI taxonomy): Bacteria > Pseudomonadati > Pseudomonadota > Betaproteobacteria > Burkholderiales > Burkholderiaceae > Burkholderia > Burkholderia sp. ABCPW 14. Next base: position 57,733 of record NZ_LOVS01000113.1, read on the forward strand.
GCGGCCGCGTCGCCGGACCAGTCGCCGCACCGCGTCGACGAGCCGTATCGCCGCGCGCTGATCGGCGTCTACACGCGGCTTGCGGCGAGCGCGCGCGTGCGGCTCGGCGAAGGCGCGGTGCCGGTGCGCAGCGCGGGCCGCGGCGCCGCGCCCGTGCGCGCGACGCCGTATGCGCACGCCGAGGAATTCGTCGCCGACCTGCGCGTGCTGACGGATTCGCTCGCGCTGCATCACGGCGAATCGCTCGCGACGCCGCGCCTCGCGCCGCTCATGCGCGCGGCCGAGGTGTTCGGCTTCCATCTCGCGAGCATCGACTTGCGGCAAAGCTCGGACATTCACGAAGCGGTGATCGCCGAGCTGCTCGCGCGCGGCGGCGTCGAACCCGACTACGCGGCGCTGGCCGAAGCGGACAAGCTGCGCGTGCTGCTCGCGGCGCTCGCCGATCCGCGGCCGCTGCGCTCGCCGTATCTCGACTACTCGGATCTCGCGAAGAGCGAGCTCGGCGTGCTCGAGCGCGCGCACGCGATCCGCGCGCAGTTCGGTCCGCGCGCGGTGCGCAACTACATCATTTCGCACACCGAGACGGTGAGCGACCTCGTCGAAGTGCTGCTGCTGCAAAAGGAAACGGGCCTCTTCGAAGGCACGCTCGGCACGCCGCACGCGAATGCGCGCAACGGCCTGATGGCGATCCCGCTCTTCGAGACGATCGCCGACTTGCGCAACGCGCCCGACATCATGCGCGAGTTCTTCGCGCTGCCGGGCGTCGGCGAGCTGGTCGCGCACCAGGGCCACGAGCAGGAAGTGATGCTCGGCTATTCGGACAGCAACAAGGACGGCGGCTTCCTCACGTCGAACTGGGAGCTCTATCGTGCGGAACTGGCGCTCGTCGATCTGTTCAGCGAGCGCGGGATCAAGCTGCGCCTCTTCCACGGCCGCGGCGGCACGGTCGGCCGCGGCGGCGGCCCGACCTACCAGGCGATCCTGTCGCAGCCGCCCGGCACGGTGAACGGCCAGATCCGCCTGACCGAGCAGGGCGAAGTGATTGCGAGCAAGTTCGCGAACCCGGAGATCGGCCGGCGCAACCTCGAGACGGTCGTCGCCGCGACGCTCGAGGCGACGCTGCTGCCGCATCGCAACGCGCCGAAGCAGTTGCCCGCGTTCGAGACTGCGATGCAGGCGCTGTCCGACGCCGCGATGGCCTCGTACCGCGCGCTCGTCTACGAGACGCCCGGCTTCACCGACTACTTCTTCTCGTCGACGCCGATCGCCGAGATCGCCGAGCTGAACATCGGCAGCCGGCCCGCGTCGCGCAAGCTGCAGGATCCGAAGCACCGCAAGATCGAGGACCTGCGCGCGATTCCGTGGGGCTTCTCGTGGGGCCAGTGCCGGCTGCTGCTGACGGGCTGGTACGGCTTCGGCAGCGCGGTCGCCGCATTTCTCGACGGCACGAAGGACGCCGCCGAGCGCGCGAAGCGGGTTGCGCTGCTGAAGAAGATGAACAAGACCTGGCCGTTCTTCGCTCACCTGCTGTCGAACATGGACATGGTGCTCGCGAAGACGGATCTCGCGGTCGCGTCGCGCTACGCGCAGCTCGTCGCCGACAGGAAGCTGCGCAAGCACGTGTTCGAGCGGATCGTCGCCGAATGGCACCGCACGTCGGACGCGCTCGCCGAGATCACCGGCAGCGACGCGCGGCTCGCCGCGAATCCGCTCCTCGCGCGCTCGATCAAGAACCGTTTCCCGTATCTCGATCCGCTCAACCACTTGCAGGTCGAGCTGATCAAGCGGCACCGCTCGGGCGACACGAATGCGCGCCTGCGGCGCGGGATTCATTTGACGATCAACGGGATCGCGGCCGGCCTGCGCAATACGGGCTGAGCGATGGGGCATCGCGCGCGGCGGTGCCACGTCGCGCGCGACGCGCCTGCGCCTGCGCCTGCGCCTGCGCCTGCGCCTGCGCCTGCGCCTGCGCCTGCGCCTGCGCTTGACGCTAGCGTCGAAGCGATGACGGCCGTGTGTGTTGCACGGCCGTTTTCTTTTTGCTGAAGCAATCGCGAAGGCGCTTCGATTTGAACCGAGAGCCGCGTGGCTTGGCGTCTTGGCGTCTTGGCGTCTTGGCGGCTCGGCGTCCGCCCCGGCATCGCCCCGCCGCGTCAACGCGCGTCGATCATCACCGCATCGAGCGCGAATGAGCCGTCCGGCTGCACATCGAAGTACGCGCGCACCTCGTCGGGCGCGCCCGCCCACAGCGCGCGGATCGCGTTCGCGCGCACCTCCGGCGTCCTCATCCGCGCGACCCAGCCCTCGAACGCGATCGGCAGGCGCCAGCGCTCGCGCACCCGCGCGGCAAAGCCCGCCGCGGCGAACAATGCGAGCCACTCGTCCGCGCGATAGTCGCGCACGTGCGACGCGTCGCGCAACACCTCGACCGCCTGCAGATGCGTGTCGACGAGCGGATGATCGGCGCCCGCGATGTCGACGAACAGCACGCGGCCGCCCGGCTTCAGCACGCGGCGCGCCTCGGCGAGCGCGCGCGGCACGTCGTGCCAGTGGTGCGCGCTCATCCGGCTGACGATCCAGTCGAACGACGCGTCGGCGAACGGCAGCCGCTCGGCCGCACCCTGCTCGACCCGCACGCCCGCGAGGCCGCGCTCGCGCGCCGCGGCTTCGACCGTCGCGAGCATCTGCGGCGCGAGATCGTACGCGACCACCTCCTTCGCACCGCCGCGCGCGGCGGCGAAGCTCGCATGGCCCGCGCCGCAGCCGAGATCCAGCACGCGCGCGTCGGGTGTCGCGCCGATCTCGGCGGCGAGCGTGTCGAGATCGGCGCCCGTCGCATGGACGGCGCTCGTCAAATAAGCGGACGCGGTCGTGCCGAACGCGTCGGCGACCTGATCGTGATGCTTCATGGGCTGACTCCTTGTCGCGCGGGGATCGGAGACGGCCGGCCGACTGCATCGGCCGCCTTGAGCCGCTACAATAGAGCCCGATTGGTACCGGTACAAGCCAAGCAATTATCCTGGTATCCGCTCCACCAGCCAGCCGGCCGGAGCCCGTTTTCCGTTCTTTGTCCTCACGCGCATCACCCGACCAGACTCCCATGAGCCGCCCGCCCGCCCCTCCGTCTCTCGACTCCACGCCGGCCCGCGCGCTCGGCGACTTCATTCGCGCGCACCGCGAACGGCTGTCACCGGAGGCGGTCGGCCTGCCGCCCGGCCCGCGCCGCAGGACGCCCGGACTGCGTCGGGAAGAGGTCGCGCAGCTGTGCGGCGTGAGTCCGACCTGGTACACGTGGATCGAGCAAGGCCGCGAGGTATCGGCGTCGGCCGACGCGCTCGCGCGAATCGCGGTCGCGCTGCGGCTGTCGCGCGCAGAGCGCGCGTATCTGTTCGAGCTCGCCGCGCAGCGCGACCCGGCCGAGCCCGAATTCGCGGCGACCGACGTGCCCGCGACGCTCGTCGCGGCCGTGAAGCTCATCGCGACGCCCGCGTACGTGCTCGACCGCCAGTGGAACGCGCTCGCGTGGAACGACGCGGCGGCCGCGCTCTTCACCGGCTGGCTCGACGGCGAGCGCGACGATCGCAACCTGCTGCGCTTCACGTTCACGTCGCCCGCCGCCCGCACGCTGATCGTCGATTGGGAGACGCGCGCGCGGCGGCTCGTCGCCGAATTCCGCGCCGACACGATCCGCCATCTGAACGACGCGCCCACTCGCACGCTGATCGATTCGCTGCTCGCCGAAAGCGACGCGTTCGCGCATTACTGGGCGTCGCAGGACGTCGGCGAGCGCGAAGGCGGCCAGCGCGCGTTCGACCATCCCCGCGAAGGCCGCGTCGTTTATCAGCAGATGACGCTCAAGCCCGCGCACCGCGAAGACCTGAAGTTCGTCGTGCTGGTTCGCGAAGGCGCATGACCGCGGGGGCGCGCGTCTGCGTTCGCCGGTGCGTTCGCATATGCATGTGCGTGCGAAACGCGGCGAAGCCGCGTCAGAACGTGATCGTCGCGGTGATCGTGTCGCTGTAGGTGCCGGGCACGGGCGTTGTCTGCACGGCCGTCGTGCCGTCGACGGTCGATCTGTACGTGAACGGCGTGCGCCAGTTCAGCGGCGACGTGCCGAGCGGCCCGTTCGTCATCAACAGCGTGCCGGGCATCACGGGCGCGGGCAACGCGACCGTCGTCACGCGCGACGCGCTCGGGCGCACGATCGCGACGTCGCTGCCGCTTTACATCGACACGCGAATGCTGGCCCCCGGCCTCGCGAGCTACTCGGTCGAGGCGGGCTTCCTGCGGCGCGCGTGGGGCCTGCGCTCGTTCGACTACACGCGCCGCCCGGCCGCCAGCGCGACCGCGCGCTATGGCGCGAGCGACCGCCTGACCGTCGAGGCGCACGCGGAGGCGACGCCCGGCCTCTACAACGCCGGCGCCGGCGCGCTCGTTCGGCTCGGCGGCGCGGGCGTCGCGAGCGCGTCGATCGCGCAGAGCGTCGGACGCCTCGCGGGCACGCAGGTCGGACTCGGCTATCAGCTGGTGCGCCCGCGCTTCTCGATCGATGCCGAGACGCTGCGCGCGTACAGCAACTACGGCGATCTCGCCGCGCGCGACGGCACGCCGGTGCCGACCGCGACCGACCGCGTGACGCTGTCGCTGCCGTTCATCCGTTCGCAGACGTTCGCGATCAGCTACATCGGCCTCAAGTATCCGGGCCTGCAGGCATCGCGGATCGGCTCGGTGTCGTACTCGGTGAACGTCGGCAGCCTGGCGTCGATCAACGTCAGCGCCTTCCAGGACTTTCATCAGCACAACTCGCGCGGCGTGTTCGTGAGCCTGAACGTCGCGCTCGGCAACAACACGTCGGTCAACACGAACGTCGGCCGGCAGAACGGCAAGACGATCTACAACGTGAACGCGATGCGCGCGCCCGACTACGGCGGCGGCTTCGGCTGGAGCGCGCAGGCGGGCGACGCGGGCGGCACGCGCTACGGCTTGGCGCAGGCGCAATACCTCGGCCGCGCGGGCGAAGTGACGGCGCTCGCTCAGACCATCGCGGGACGGCAGAACGCGGCGCTCGACGTGACGGGCGCGGTCGTGCTGATGGACGGCAACGCGCTCCTCGCGCGGCGCATCGACGACGGCTTCGCGCTCGTGTCGACCGACGCTTCGCCGGGCGTGCCGGTGCTGCACGAGAACCGCGTGATCGGCGCGACCGACCGCAACGGCCATCTGCTGATCCCCGACCTGAACGCGTATCAGAACAACCGGATCGGCATCGACACGCTGAAGCTGCCGCTCGACGCGCGCGTGTCCGACACGCTCCGCAACGTCGTCCCGCAGTCGCGCTCGGGTGTGCTCGCGCATTTCTCGATCGCGCGCGAGCAGTCGGCGTCGATCGTGCTCCAGGACGCATCGGGCGCGCCGCTGCCGCCCGGGCTGTCGGTCACGCATCGCGAGAGCGGCGCGGGCACGATCGTCGGCTACGACGGGCTCACGTTCGTGACCGGCCTCGCGCCCGTCAATCATCTGGAGATAACGGGCCGCGGCAAGCGCTGCGCCGTCGCGTTCGACTACGCGCGCCCGGCCGACGGCACGCCGCCGACGATCGGGCCGCTGACTTGCGACTTGAGGTGACGCGGCGAGGCCGCGGGCGCGCCCAGGAGCGGCGGCGAACCGGGGCATGCGCGCCTCCCGCCGCGCCGCCCGCGCTCCGCTGCCCCAACCGCCCCGCACCAGCCGCCCGCCGCGCGAATGCTAAAATCCGCGATATCCATTCGCGGCGCGCGCCGCTCCACTCCCCTCTAAGAATCGCCATGACGTCCCAACTGCACAAAAAGGGCGAGGCCTGGTCGGCCCGCTTTTCGGAACCGATGTCCGAGCTCGTCAAGCGCTACACGTCGTCGGTCTTCTTCGACAAGCGGCTCGCGCTCGTCGACATTGCCGGCTCGCTCGCGCACGCGAACATGCTCGCCGCGCAGAAGATCATCGGCGCCGACGACCTCGCCGCGATCGAGCGCGGAATGGCGCAGATCAAGGGCGAGATCGAGCGCGGCGAATTCGAATGGCAGCTCGATCTCGAAGACGTCCACCTGAACATCGAGGCGCGCCTGACCGCGCTGATCGGCGACGCGGGCAAGCGCCTGCACACGGGCCGCTCGCGCAACGACCAGGTCGCGACCGACATCCGCCTGTGGCTGCGCGGCGAGATCGACCGGATCGGCGGCCTCCTGAACGACCTGCGCGGCGCGCTGATCGACCTTGCGGAACAGAACGCGGACACGATCCTGCCGGGCTTCACGCATCTGCAGGTCGCGCAGCCCGTCACGTTCGGCCATCATCTGCTCGCATACGTCGAGATGTTCTCGCGCGACGCCGAGCGGATGCGCGACTGCCGCACCCGCGTGAACCGCCTGCCGCTCGGTGCGGCGGCGCTCGCGGGCACGAGCTATCCGATCGACCGCCACGCGGTCGCGAAGACGCTCGGCTTCGACGGCATCTGCGCGAACTCGCTCGACGCCGTGTCCGATCGCGATTTCGCGATCGAATTCACAGCGGCGTCCGCGCTGATCATGACGCACGTGTCGCGCTTCTCGGAAGAGCTCGTGCTGTGGATGAGCCCGCGCGTCGGCTTCATCGACATCGCCGACCGCTTCTGCACCGGCTCGTCGATCATGCCGCAGAAGAAGAATCCGGACGTGCCCGAGCTCGCGCGCGGCAAGACGGGCCGCGTGAACGGCCACTTGATGGCGCTCCTCACGCTGATGAAGGGCCAGCCGCTCGCGTACAACAAGGACAACCAGGAAGACAAGGAGCCCCTCTTCGACACAGTCGATACGGTCGCCGACACGCTGCGGATCTTCGCGGAGATGGTCGCCGGCATCACGGTGAAGCCGCAGGCGATGCGCGCCGCCGCGCTGCAGGGCTTCTCGACCGCGACCGATCTCGCCGACTATCTGGTAAAGCGCGGGCTGCCGTTTCGCGACGCGCACGAGGCAGTCGCGCACGCGGTGAAGGTTTGCGACGTGCGCGGCTGCGATCTCGCGGACCTGACGCTCGACGAGATGAAGCAGGAACTGCCGAACGTCGCGCACCTGATCGGCGACGACGTGTTCGACTACCTGACGCTCGAAGGCTCGGTCGCGAGCCGCAACCATCCGGGCGGCACGGCGCCGGACCAGGTGCGCGCGGCGGTGAAGGCGGCGCGCGCGGCGCTCGGCGAGTAAGCCGGCATGCACGTGGCGGACACCGGGCGGTGTCCGTCTTTTCATCCGCTGCGCGATCTGCGGTGCGGCCCGCGGCGCGATACGCGCCCGGCTGCGGTGCCCGCAAGCGGCTCATCGCCGCCGCGCGCGGATTCCACGAAGCCGGGCCCGTGACGCGCGACGCGACGCGCGGCGATCACCGAGATCGGCGCGCATCGCTTCCGGGTTCGCGCAAGCGCGGCGCGCGCCGGCAACGCCGCTCGGACGCGCGATAGCCTTGCACCGGAGGCCCACGCATCGACTCACGGACGGAACGGAACCCATGTTCTCTGCGGCAATCTTCGATATGGACGGCCTGCTCGTCGACTCCGAGCGGACCATCATGAACACGTGGATCGACGTGGCGCGCGCTCACGGCGTCGCGCTGTCCTCCGCCGACTACCTGCAGATCGTCGGCCGCTCGTTCCGGGAAGGCCAGACGGTCCTCGCCGGACTGCTCGGCGACGACGCGTTCCGCTCGGTGTCCGCGCAGGTGCGCGAGCAGCTCGCCGCACCGCAGCCCCATCCGAAATTTCCGCTGAAGACCGGCGCGCACGCGCTGCTGAACACGCTCGCCCACGCCGGCATTCCGTGCGCGGTCGCGTCGTCGTCCGCGCGCGACGTGATTCGCACGCGGCTTCGCGCGGTCGGCGTACTGGAATTTTTCGCCGCGATCGCGGGCGGCGACGAAGTGGAACGCGGCAAGCCCGATCCGGCCGTCTACCGGCTCGCGGTCGAGCGGCTGAACTTGCCGGCGCACGCGTGCGTCGCATTCGAGGACAGCGATTTCGGCGCACTCGCCGCGACGCGCGCGGGCGCATCCGTCGTCACCGTGCCCGACCTGAAGGCGCCGACGCCCGAGATCGTCGCGCTGAGCCTGCGTGTGCTCGCTTCGCTCGACGATGCGGTCGCGCTCGTGCCGGCGTGGTTCGGGCCGCGCGCCGCACAGCTCGCGTGAGTCGGCGCGGCGCCCGCCGCACGAGCATGGGCATTCGAAGAAAATCGCAAGAACGCGCGGGCCGCATCCGAGGAAAATCGATGCCGCCCGCGCAAGACATGCGCACCGGCGCGCAAAGCGCCCGCACGGCGCTCAACGATTGTTGACCGTCTCCGAGAACCGCTTGAGCGTCGCGACGCGCGCACCGATCAGATCGACCCGCTCATCCTCGCTGATGAGCGGCGTCATCGCGTCGCGAAACGCCGCCCACTCGCGCTGCGCCTGCACGAGCGCCGGCAGCGAAGCCGCGGGCATCCGCGACTGCAATTTCGCGTAATAGCGGTTCATGTCGAAGAGCGCGTGCTCGCACGCCGCATCGCGCATGCAAGGCCGCACGCGATGCACCGCGCCCTTGCCGCCGCCCGGCTGCGCATAGCGGTCGGCCACGCCGCGCAGTGCGCGCGCACGATCGCGCACCGGCTGCAACCGCATGTCGGCGCTCGCCATCGCGTACATCGTCCCCTGCGTCGTCTCGTAGACCGCGCGCACCAGATGCGCTTCGTCCTTGCGCCACGCGAGCCAGCGGCGCTGGCTCTCCTGCCAGCCGCGCAGCGCATCGGCGGGCGCCGCCTTCTGCAACCGCTGGTACGCGGCGTCGACTTCAGCGAGCCACTGCTGCCGCGCCTCGTCCATGCACTGGATCTGGCCGACGGTCGACGAGCGGTCGCGCCGCGCGAGACACTGGCGCATCGCGACGTCGATCGGATCGGCCGCCGCGACCTCGGCATGCGCCGCGCCCGCCGCCAGCCAGGCGGCCAGCGCGACGGCGGCGAAGCGCACGAGCGTCTTCCGGACTTCGATCATCGTCAGTCGCGCACGCAGTCGACGTAGTACTCGGTGCGGCCGCTCATCTCTTCCGCGACAAGACCGTGGATGTCCGTATGGAAGCCCGGGAAGCGCTCGTTGAAGTCGCGCGCGAACCGCAGGTAGTTGACGATCGTCTTGTTGAACCGCTCGCCCGGGATCAGCAGCGGAATGCCCGGCGGATACGGCGTGAGCAGGATGCTCGTCACGCGGCCTTCGAGCTCGTCGAGCGGCACGCGATCGATCTCGCGGTGCGCGAGCTTCGCGAACGCGTCGGACGGCTTCATCGCCGGCTCCATGTTCGACAGGTACATCTCGGTCGTGAGACGCGCGATGTCGTTCGCGCGATACACGTCGTGAATCTGCGTGCACAGGTCGCGCAGGCCGACGCGCTCGTAGATCGGGAACTGCGCGACGAACTCCGGCAGCACGCGCCAGAGCGGCTGGTTGTTGTCGTAGTCGTCCTTGAACTGCTGCAGCTCGGTGACCATCGAGTTCCAGCGGCCCTTCGTGATGCCGATCGTGAACATGATGAAGAACGAATACAGGCCCGTCTTCTCGACGATGATCCCGTGCTCGGCCAGGTACTTCGTGACGATCGCGGCCGGAATGCCGGTCTCGCCGAACTCGCCGTCGACGTCGAGCCCCGGCGTGATGATCGTCGCCTTGATCGGGTCGAGCATGTTGAAGCCTTCCGCGAGCGGGCCGAAGCCGTGCCAGCGGTCGTTCGGCTTCAGCAGCCAGTCCGCGCGCGAGCCGATGCCTTCGCCCGACAGGTTGTCCGGGCCCCACACGCTGAAGAACCAGTCATCGCCGTACTCGGCGTCGACCTTGCGCATCGCGCGGCGGAAGTCGATCGCCTCGGCGATCGATTCCTCGACGAGCGCGGTGCCGCCCGGCGGCTCCATCATCGCGGCCGCGACGTCGCACGACGCGATGATCGCGTACTGCGGGCTCGTCGACGTGTGCATCAGGTACGCCTCGTTGAAGCGGTGCTTGTCGAACGTGCGGTTCTCCGAATCCTGCACGACGATCTGCGAAGCCTGCGAGATGCCCGCGAGCAGCTTGTGCGTCGAGTGCGTCGCGAACACCAGCGCCCCCGTGCGCGGCCGGCCCGCGCCGATCGCGTGCATGTCCTGGTAGAACGGATGGAACTCCGCGTGCGGCAGCCACGCTTCGTCGAAGTGCAGCGTGTCGAGCAAATCGCCGAGCAAGTCCTTGATCTGCTCGACGTTGTAGACGACGCCGTCGTACGTGCTCTGCGTGATCGTCAGGATTCGCGGCTTCAGGTTCGGGTTCTTCTTCAGCGCCTCGCGCGCGAACGGATTCGCCTCGATCTTCTTGCGGATGTTCTCCGGCTTGAACTCGTCGCGCGGGATCGGCCCGATGATGCCGAAGTGATTGCGCGTCGGCGTGAGGAACACGGGGATCGCGTGCGTCATCGTGATCGCGTGCAGGATCGACTTGTGGCAGTTGCGGTCGACGAGCACGATGTCGCCCGGCGCGACGGTCGCGTGCCAGACGATCTTGTTCGACGTCGACGTGCCGTTCGTCACGAAGAACAGGTGATCGGCGCTGAAGATCCGCGCGGCGTTGCGCTCGGATGCGGCCACGGGGCCCGTATGGTCGAGCAGCTGGCCGAGCTCGTCGACCGCGTTGCAGACGTCCGCGCGCAGCATGTTCTCGCCGAAGAACTGGTGAAACATCTGGCCGAGCGGGTTCTTCAGGAACGCGACGCCGCCCGAGTGGCCCGGGCAGTGCCACGAATACGAGCCTTCGTCCGCGTACTTGACGAGCTCCTTGAAGAACGGCGGCGCGAGCGAATCGAGGTAGACCTTCGCTTCGCGGATGATGTGGCGCGCGACGAACTCCGGCGTGTCCTCGAACATGTGGATGAAGCCGTGCAGCTCGCGCAGGATGTCGTTCGGCAGGTGCCGCGACGTGCGCGTCTCGCCGTACAGGAAGATCGGGATGTCCGCGTTGCGGCGGCGCACTTCGGTGACGAACGCGCGCAGCTCGATGATCGCGGTCGCGAGTTCGGGCAGCTCGCCGTCCGGGCCGGTTTCGCCGAGCATGAGTTCGTCGTCGTCGATCGACAGGATGAAGCACGACGCGCGGCTCGACTGCTGCGCGAACGACGTCAGATCGCCGTAGCTCGTCAAGCCGAGGACTTCGACGCCCTCCTTCTCGATCGCTTCGGCAAGCGCCCGGATGCCGGAGCCCGAGATGTTCTCGGAGCGGAAATCTTCGTCGATGATGACGACGGGGAAACGAAACTTCATGGGCGATTCTCCAAAAAGAACGACCGCGGCGCGAGACGCGCAGCGGTCACCCGGAAACTGGTCGGTGTTCCGATATGCAACCAGATCAGGTTTTCGGCAGCGTGACACCGCGCTGTCCCTGGTACTTGCCGCCGCGATCCGCGTACGACACGTCGCACACCTCGTCGCTCTCGAAGAAGAGGACCTGGGCGACGCCTTCGTTCGCGTAGATCTTCGCGGGCAGCGGCGTGGTGTTCGAGAATTCGAGCGTCACGTAGCCTTCCCATTCGGGCTCGAACGGCGTCACGTTGACGATGATCCCGCAGCGCGCGTACGTCGACTTGCCGAGGCACACGGTCAGCACGGTGCGCGGAATGCGGAAGTACTCGACGGTGCGCGCGAGCGCGAACGAGTTCGGCGGGATGATGCACACATCGCCCTTGAAATCGACGAACGAGCCTTCGTCGAAGTTCTTCGGATCGACGATCGTCGAATTGATGTTCGTGAAGATCTTGAATTCGTCCGCGCAGCGAATGTCGTAGCCGTAGCTCGACGTGCCGTAGCTGACGATCTTGCGGCCGTCTTCGGCGGTGCGAACCTGACCGGGCACGAACGGCTCGATCATCTTGTGCTCTTCGGCCATGCGCCGGATCCACTTGTCGGACTTGATGCTCATAAAAAGGCGCCGGAAAACGCTGCGTGTCTGGATGGATGCCGCCGGACGGTCCGGCGGCCATGAAAGGCGCACATTTTACGCGATCGGGAACGGACCGACTCGCGTCATTGCCGCACGACGCCGCACGCGAGCGCGGGCCCCGCGCCGTGCTGCGGGAACGCCGGATCGCCCGGGTCGCGGTGAACGAGCACCGAGCGGCCGAGCACCGAACGCACGCCGTCGAGCGCGACGTCGGGCGCGACGATGAAGCCCGCCGCGACGCCGTTCGCATCCGCGTGGATGTTGCCGAGATCGCCGCCGACGCGCGCGCCCGCCCGCAGGCGGTCCGCCGCGGGCGCGAACACGGCGCCTGCGCTCGAGCCGTCGGCGGCGTTGCAGTCGCCGCGCTCGTGGACCTGCAGCGCGTGATCGCTGTTGGGCGGCAGGCCCGCGAAGTTGTACGTGACCTGCACGCCGTCCGGGCGTTCGGCGAGCGTCACCGTGCCGCGCGCCTGGCTGCCGACCGTCGGCTGGAGCAGCGCGTCGGCGCGCTTTTCGTGATGCGATGCGAACGTGGTGCAGCCGGCCAGGAGGCCGATGGCGGCCAGGACAAGCGGCGCATGGCGCGCGAGCCAGCCCGGCACGCCGTCGAGTCGTCGTTTCATGCGATCCTCATGCCGGGCGGAACGCTCGGACGAGCGCCCGCCGGGCCGGTAAAGGGGACCTTCGGGAAAGTCGTCATGATACCGTGACTCGCCGCGCCGCAAACACCGTCCGACGCGGCCCTGCCGGGGATTTTACGTATTTTGAACAACGATCGTCGGAAACTTCGACGACATGTCCCGCGCACGCTCGGCGATCGCGATCGCGACGCCCCGCGCGATTGCGCGGTAGCGCTCGGCGAGCTTGCCGCCCGGGTCCGCGGCGACGGTCGGCGCGCCGCTGTCCGCCTGCTCGCGAATCCGGATGTCGAGCGGCAGGCTGCCGAGCACGGTCACGCCGTACTCCTTCGCCATCCGCTCGGCGCCGCCCGCGCCGAAGATGTGCTCCTCGTGCCCGCAGTTCGAGCACACGTGGATGCTCATGTTCTCGACGATGCCGAGAATCGGGATGTTCACCTTCTCGAACATCTTGAGCCCCTTCTTCGCGTCGAGGAGCGCGATGTCCTGCGGCGTCGTGACGATCACGGCGCCCGTCACCGGCACGCGCTGCGCGAGCGTCAGCTGGATGTCGCCCGTGCCGGGCGGCATGTCGACGATCAGATAGTCGAGCTCGCGCCAGTTGGTCTGGCGCAGCAATTGCTCGAGCGCCGACGTCGCCATCGGGCCGCGCCACACCATCGGATTGTCCTCGCCGATCAGGAAGCCGATCGAGTTCGCCTGCAGGCCGTGGCCGACGAGCGGATTCATCGACTTGTTGTCGGGCGACTCGGGCCGCTCGTGGATGCCGAGCATCGTCGGCAGCGACGGGCCGTAGATGTCGGCGTCGAGGATGCCGACCGACGCGCCTTCGGCCGCGAGCGCGAGCGCGAGATTCACGGCCGTCGTGCTCTTGCCGACGCCGCCCTTGCCCGACGCGACCGCGACGATGTTCTTCACGTTCGGCAGTAGCTGCACGCCGCGCTGCACCGCATGCGCGGCGATCTCCTGCGACACCTCGACGCGCGCCTCGCGCACGCCCGGCACGGCGGAAAGCGCGGCCGTGACGCGCGCGCGCGCGTCGTCGAACTGGCTTCTGGCCGGATAGCCGAGCACGACGTCGGCCGAAACGGCATCGCCGTCGATCGTCACATTGCGGATGCCGCGGTGCGCCGCGTACGGGCGGCCGGTGTTCGGGTCGACGACTGCCGCGAGTGCGGCGTCGACGAGCGCCCTGTCGATACTCATCGAAACTCCGTGGGAACGTCGCTCAAAATCGCCCATAAGGTCAATAATCTTCAAATATCCGGGCGAAAAGCGAAAAAAGTGAAAGAATTTATTGCACGCCATTGCGTAAAGCCGACTTGCGGCGCAATCTTCGCGGGCGGCGCGCTTCGGGGCCACATCGGGCCCACACCGCCTATATTGTAGAGGCTGGGGCGCGCTTGGTCCGAACAGCCATCCTGGCAAACGGGGCTTGTCGCATCGGCGGCAGGCTCCACGGCCGGGCGCCGGACGGATCGAGGCGCTCGCGCGTGCGCATCGCCGGCGCGCGGGTCCCCCCGCCGAAAGAGCAGTTCTTTTTTGTTCTTGTCGAGTCACTCAAGAGAGGAAACCAAGATGAATACCAAAATCGCGACGCGCTTGTCCGTTTTCGCTCTCGCCGGCGCGCTGCTGGCGGGTTGCGCGACCCCGCAAGGAACCAACACGGCAGTCGGCACGGGCACGGGCGCCGCGCTCGGCGCAGGCATCGGCGCGCTGGCTGGCGGCGGCAAGGGCGCGGCGATCGGCGCCGGCGTCGGCGCACTCGTCGGCGGCGTGACGGGCTACAACTGGCAAGCGATCAAGAACAAGCTCGCGCCGTCCGCGCAGCAGACGGGCACGCAGGTCACCGAGCAGCCGGACGGCTCGCTCAAGCTGAACGTGCCGAGCTCGGTCACGTTCGCGACCAACCAGTACGCGGTCACGCCGGCGTTCACGCCGCTCTTGAACGACCTCGCGTCGACGCTGAACCAAAACCCGCAGATCACCGCATCCGTCGTCGGCTACACCGACAGCACGGGCTCGGCGGCGCACAACCAGACGCTGTCGCAGAATCGCGCGCAGAGCGTCGTGAACGCGCTGTCGCAGCGCGGCGTCGCGGGGGGCCGCCTGTCGGCGCAAGGCATGGGCGCATCGAACCCGATCGCCGACAACGCGACGGAAGCCGGTCGCGGGCAGAACCGCCGCGTCGAGATCTACCTGCGCGCTCCGCAAGCGGCGCAGTAAATCCGACCGCTGGAGAATGGCGTGCCGAGCCCCGCCGGACAAGGCTTTCGAGGCCGCTTGTAACAACTCGAAAAAATTTTCGAACTTCTTGCGAGCGGCGGAGTCTGTCTTTACGGTACGTGACGGTGCTGCCGGCGCGTCACCATTCTCCTCTTGTCGTTGTTGCTCCGGGGCCACATCCGCCCCGGTTTTTTTTGCCCGCGCGACGCCGTTCTGCGTCGCAACATCCGACCTGCCTGCTCCGACGTCGCCGCACATCGCTCAGCCGACGCAAACATAGCCTCTTTACCAAAAGCTTTCAATTCGAAAAATATTACGGCTCATGACGCGCCGCGCGCGTCCGCGAGCGCCGCATCGCAACCCCGCTCGACAGGCGCAACCGCGCGCCGTTGGCCCCGTACATCGGCTGGCGGCCGCCCTGCTAGAATCGCAGCTTCCCTACGATTTTCCGCAAGCAGTCCCTTCAGAGACCCTATGTCCGCATCCGACCTCACCACCGTGCAGGCCGGCGCGCCGCAAGGCCGCCGCCAGATCCTCGTCACGTCCGCGCTGCCCTATGCGAACGGGCAGATTCACATCGGCCACCTGGTCGAGTACATCCAGACCGACGTCTGGGTGCGGACGATGCGAATGCACGGTCACGAGATCTACTACATCGGCGCGGACGACACGCACGGCACGCCCGTCATGCTGCGCGCCGAGCAGGAAGGCGTGACGCCGAAGCAGCTGATCGAGCGCGTGTGGCGGGAGCACAAGCGCGACTTCGACAGCTTCGGGGTCTCGTTCGACAACTTCTATACGACGGACTCCGACGAAAACCGCGTGCTGAGCGAGAAGATTTACCTCGCGCTGAAGAACGCCGGCTTCATCGCCGAGCGCGAGATCGAGCAGGCTTACGATCCCGTCAAGGAAATGTTCCTGCCGGATCGCTTCATCAAGGGCGAGTGCCCGAAGTGCCACGCGAAAGACCAGTACGGCGACAGTTGCGAAGTGTGCGGCACGACGTACCAGCCGACGGATCTCGTCAATCCGTACTCGGTCGTGTCGGGCGCGACGCCCATGCGCAAGACGTCGACGCACTACTTCTTCCGGCTGTCCGACCCGCGCTGCGAGGCATTCCTGCGCGAATGGGTGAGCGGCCTCGCGCAGCCCGAAGCGACCAACAAGATGCGCGAATGGCTCGGCGACGCGGGCGACGCGAAGCTCGCCGATTGGGACATCTCGCGCGACGCGCCCTACTTCGGCTTCGAGATCCCCGGCGCGCCCGGCAAGTACTTCTACGTGTGGCTCGATGCGCCCGTCGGCTACTACGCGAGTTTCAAGAACCTGTGCGAGCAGCGCGGCATCGATTTCGATGCGTGGATCAAGAAGGACTCGACGACCGAGCAGTATCACTTCATCGGCAAGGACATCCTGTACTTCCACACGCTGTTCTGGCCCGCGATGCTCGAGTTCTCGGAGCATCGCACGCCGACCAACGTGTTCGCGCACGGCTTTCTGACGGTCGACGGCGCGAAGATGTCGAAGTCGCGCGGCACCTTCATCACCGCGCAGAGCTACATCGACACGGGCCTCAACCCCGAATGGCTGCGCTACTACTTCGCCGCGAAGCTCAACGCGACGATGGAAGACATCGACCTGAACCTCGAGGACTTCCAGGCGCGCGTGAACAGCGACCTCGTCGGCAAGTACGTGAACATCGCGAGCCGCGCGGCGGGCTTCCTGATCAAGCGCTTCGACGGCCGCGTGCAGGACAGCGCGATGAACCATCCGCTCCTCGCGACGCTGCGCGATGCGATCCCGCAGATCGCCGCACACTACGAAGCGCGCGAGTACGGCCGCGCGCTGCGCCAGACGATGGAGCTCGCCGACGAGGTCAACGGCTACGTCGACACGGCGAAGCCGTGGGAGCTCGCGAAGGACCCGGCGAACGCGGCCGCGCTGCACGAAACCTGCAGCGTGAGCCTCGAGGCATTCCGCCTGCTGTCGCTCGCGCTGAAGCCCGTGCTGCCGCGCGTCGCGGAGGGCGTCGAAGCGTTCTTCGGCATCGCGCCGCTCGTGTGGGCCGACGCGAACAAGCCGCTGTCGTCCGAGCAGCCGATCCGCGCGTATCAGCACCTGATGACCCGCGTCGATCCGAAGCAGCTCGACGCGCTCCTCGCCGCGAACCGCGGCTCGCTTCAGGGCGCCGCCGCGGCGGCGGCCGATGCGGGCGCGGCGAGCGGCAACGGCGCGAAGGATGCAAAGGATGCGAAGCGCGCGAAGGATGCGAAAGCCGCGCCCAGCGACGACGCAGCGCCGATCATCGCGATCGACGATTTCGCGAAGATCGATCTGCGCATCGCGAAGATCGTCGCGTGCGAAGCCGTCGACGGCTCCGACAAGCTGCTGCGGCTCACGCTCGACGTCGGCGAGGAGAAGACCCGCAACGTGTTCTCCGGGATCAAGTCGGCGTACCAGCCGGGCGATCTCGTCGGCAAGCTGACGGTGATGGTCGCGAACCTCGCGCCGCGCAAGATGAAGTTCGGCGTGTCCGAAGGGATGGTGCTCGCCGCGTCGGCTGCCGACGAAAAGGCCGAGCCGGGCCTCTACATCCTCGAGCCGCATAGCGGCGCGAAGCCCGGCATGCGCGTGAGGTAAGCGGCGACGCACGTCGCCGCGATGCATCCGGAGGGCCGCGACAGCGGCCCTTCGCGTTTTTGCGCGGGCACGCGGCAATGCGCGGTCACGTGCTCATCGCGTCATCGCGTCATCGCGTCATCGCGTCATCGCGGCGTCTCGGCGTCTCGGCGTCTCGGCGTCTCGGCGTCTCGGCTTCTCGGCTTGTCGGCTTCTCGGCTTCACGCCCGTCACGAGGCTGAAGTACCCGAAGCTCGGAATCGTCTCGATCGACGTGAAGCCGGCGTCGGTGAGCATCGCCGACAGCGCGCGCGACGTGTACTGCTCGCCCTGCGTCCAGCCGATCATCATCAGGCTGTACGCGGCCGCGGCGAGCGGCCCGCTCTTGTCGTCTAGATAGAGCATCTCGTGCAGCACGACGCGCCCGCCGCACGGCAGCGCGTCGAAGCTCTTGCGCGCGAGCGCCGCGTCCTTGTCGGCCGGCCAGTCGTGAAAGACGTTCGAGTAGAAATGCAGATCGGCGGGCGGGAACGGATCGCGCCACATGTCGCCCGGTTGGAACGCGACGCGATCGCGCCAGCGGGCGTCGACGAACCTCCGGCCCAGCTCGCAGACAGCCGGCAAGTCGAAAACCACGCCGCGCAGCGACGGCCACACCGACAGCGCGCCGATCACGTGCGCGCCCGAGCCGCCGCCGATGTCGAGCATCACGCGATGCCGCGCGAGATCGAGCTTGGTCGGCCACACGGCCGTATGCGCAGCACTCAGGCTCTGCATCGCGTGCGTGAAGCGGGTGCCGAGCTCGGCGTGCCGCTGATGCGAATCGAAGATGTCGGTCTCGCCGTATGCGTGCGACGCGTCGCGCCGCAGCGCGGCCTCGAGGCCGGCGACCGAGAACGTGTCGCCGTTGTCGTACATCAGGTCCCAGAACGCGCCGAAGTACTGGCGGCTGCGCGGCAGCAGCAAGTCTTCCGCAAGCGTCGTCAGCGCGAAGCGATCCGCGTTGCGGCGCACGAAGCCGAGCGCGACCGACACGTTGACGAGCGCCTCGACAGGCCGCCGCGCGAGCCCGAGCGCCGCGCCGAGCGCGCCGAGCGTACACGGCCCGTCGCCCAGCCGGCTGAAGAGCCCCAGCCGGTTCGCGATCAGCATCGCCGGATAGACGAACAGATTCACCGCGACGTCGTACGCGGCGACGTCGTCGTGTCGAGGCAGTGCACGCATCATGGCAGTTCCAGCGAAGCGGGCGGCGACGCGGCGCGGGCAATCTCGCGCACCGCTTCGTGCGTCCATGCGGAGAACGAATCGAAGACGCGGTCGACGAGCGCGATGCAGCGCCGCCGCTTTGCATCGTCGAGCACGATGCGGCTTGCCTTCGCCTGCTCGCCGTTCTGCATGTGCCCCGTCTCGAGCGCGAAGTGATACGCGCCCATGTAGCGCAGCTCGCGCCCCGTTTCCGCCTGCATCTCGGCGGCGAGACGAGTCGTGAGCGCGAACAGCACGTTGCCGGTTTCCTCGATCGCTTCGACGATCGCGAGCCGCTCGACGCCGTCGGCCGCGTCGACGATCGCGCACAACTCGTACATCAGCAGACGACATCGATGCGTGTCTTCGCTCCACAGCGCGCGCAGCGCGTCGGTCATCGTGGTCGCGCGGTTCCAGCCAAGCTTGTCGAGATCCTCGAGGAACCACGGCCAGTGATGATCGTCTTCGCGCGTATGCGCGTTGACGCGCGCCTGGTGCACGTCGCCCGCGAGTTCCTTGCGCAGCATGTAGCGATTGAAATCGCCGAAGGCCATGACGAAGAACGCGAATCCGGGCATGAAGCCGAGCCGCACGCGCGGCGGCAAGCGTTCGTCGCGCAGGCAGGCGAACAGCGGCAGCGTCGCGTATCGCCGCTTCCTCCGCATGATGTGGGTCATGACGGTTTTCATAGGAATGCGCCCCCCGAATCAAGGCCGCGTCGTCGTCGACATATCCGGTCGAATCGCGAACGATCGCGACGGCGACAGGCGTCCGCGCGCCTTCGACACGCGCGCGAGCGGCCCAATCTCCCCGTACACGATCGCTGCGCCGGCGCCGAGTGCCGGCGCAACGATATGAGGATTGATTACCTCAAATTAGAGTATCGGGAATGAATGTCAAGCGAGGGCCCAAACGGGGCGCACGCGACGCGCGATCGTTGCCGCGCGCGCCGGCCCGCGCGCCGCGGGCCCGGCGACGGGCACCCGCCGCCGGGCCGCCGCGTCACCACCAGCGATCGAAGCGCCGCGTGTAGTTGAGGTCGACGCCCTGGAACGTGCCGCCATACGCGGATATCGCCCAGAACCGCGTCAGGTTGATCGTCGCCTTGAACGCGTTGCTCGCCGACTGCAGCCCCTGCTCGTAGCCGAGCACGAAGCGCTCGTTGATCGCCTTCGACACGAGCACGACCTGCGGATCGGTCAGGCCGACGTCGCTGCGGCCGACCGACACTTCGTCGAGCCCGACCGTCTGCGCGACGCGCTTGCCGGTCGCGCTGCCGAGGAGCGCGAGCGCCGTCGTCATCGCATTCTGCTGGCCGAGGTTGTTGCCCTGGTCGGTGCCGTGGCCGAACAGCAGCCACGACAGCTTCTCGTTGTCGTTGACGTTCGGCTCGGACACGAGCCTGACGGCGGGCGACTGCACCGTGCCCGTCACTTGCACGCCCGCCTCGACTTCCTGATTGCGGCGCATCGCGAGAATGTTGATGCCCGGATTCGACACCGGCCCGTTGAACGTGAAGAAGCCGTTCTCGATCGAGAGCTTGCGGCCGAACGACGTATAGGTCGAGCCTTCCGTCACGCGCACGTTGCCGACCGCGCGCAGCGGCACGCCGGGCGCGCTCATCACCGTCACCGTGCCGGCGAGCCGCAGATCCGCGCCGTGACCCTTGAAGCGGAAGTCGCGGCCGAGGCCGATGTCGATGTTCGCGCGCGGCGCGAGCGACGGCGCGGGCTTCTCGGTCGCGGGCGCCGGCTTCGCGATCGCGGTGCCCGTCTTCGTCTCGCCGCGCTCGAGGCTGCCCGGACGCACGATCACGACGTCGTCCGACAAGTGCGGCGCCGCCTCCTCGGGCAGATCGAACAGCGCGCGATCGACGGTAAACTTGCCGTTGATCGCGATGCCGCCGCGCGGCGTGTCGTTCTCGACGACCGCCTTGCCCGACAGCGACAGCTTGCGGTCCGGCGCGGCGAAAAGCTCGAGCTTGTCGGCGACGATGCTCGCCGTCAGGTCCGGCTCGCTGCCGTCGAGCCGCACGCGGCCGATCGCGCGCAGTGTGCCGTCGCCGCCGTGAAACTCGACTTGCTCGAACTCGACGAGGTTCTCGGTCAGCTTCACGCGCACGATCCCGTCCTTGAGCTGCACGCCCTGGTCGACGAGCGTCGCCGACAGGTTGTCGCCCGAGAGCGTGCCCGACAGCTTCGGCTTCGCGGGCGTGCCCGCGACCGTCAGCTTCAGCGCGGCGCGCCCGTCGAGCAGGTAGCCCGGGCCGAACAGGCCGCCCGTCGACTTCAGCGCCGGCACGTCCGCGTCGATGCGGCCGGTGAGCGGACCGTCCTCGGCGATGCCGAACACGCCGTCGCGCAGCGCGAACGGCACGGCGACGCTCGCGTCGAGCGTGCCGATGCGGGTCGCCTGCGCGTGCGCGGTCGCGTTCAGCCGGTTGCCCGGCATGAACGTCGCGCGCGCCGACAGGTCGCCGATGCCGAGCGACGCGACGCCGCGTCCGGTTGCGATCGTCACGTCGCCGCTCCTGCGCTTGATCTGCGCATGGCCGGCGGCGGTGTCGCCGAGCGTGACGTCCCAGTCGCCGTCGAGAATCAGATCGGTGCGCAGCGGCGAGCGCTTGCCCGTGAGCTCCGCGCGGATCTCGAGCGCGCGCGCCACCGACAGGTTCGTGATCGAGCCCGCGGTGCGCAGCTTGCCGCGTTCGAGCGCGAACGATTGCAGATCGAGCGTCGCGCCTTCGACGGACAGCTTCGCCGCGCTCAGCGTCACGCGCTGCGCGCCCGCCGAGATCGCGAGCGGCGTGTCGAGCGAGATCGACGGCGTGCCGCGGTTCGACAGGCGCGTGACGGTGCCGTCCCAGCGCATCCCGTCGCGCGCTTCGACCACTCCGCCATTCGCTGCGACGGCGAGATTGATCACGCGGCCTTCGGCGATGCCGAGCGCGGTCGCATCGAACGTGTGCTTCGCGCGCGTGCCGTTCAGATGCGCGGACAGCGTCTTCAGGCTGATCGAGCCGAGCGCGATGTCGTTCGCGTCGGCGGTGAACACGAGCGCGCCTTTCGCGCCGTCGCGAATGTCCGCGCGGCCTTGCGCCGTGCCGATCCGGTTCGAGCCGAACACGACGCCGCTCGCCGTGTATTCGGCGACGACGTTCGGATGCGCGAACGACCCCGTCAGCTCGCCGTTCGCGCGCACGAGGCCCGCGAGGCCGAAGCCGAGACGCTCGAGCTGCGGCGCGTCGACGGAAAAGCGCAGCCGGTCGCCGGGCGCGCCGAAGCTGCCGCGCAGGTCGACCTGATTGCCCGCGATCGACAGGTTCGCGTTGCTCGGTAAGATCCGCGAGCCCGCCGTCTGCACCGTGCCTTCGCCCGTCATCGGCAGGCCGTCGTAGACGCTGTCGCCGAGCTTGAACTGCGCCTTCGTCGAGAAACCGGGCGCGAGCGCGCCCGTCGCCGCGAGCGTGCCGTTCACGCGCGCCGCGCCCGCGCGCGGGCCGGCCGATCTCTGCGCGACCTTCGCGTTGCCGCCGCGCCTGCCGCCCTTCGCGATAATCCCGCCCTTCGCGCCTTTGCCGCCGCCCGGCTTCGCGGCGGACGACGCACCGGCCGCCGCCAGCGCGAGCGGATCGAAGTCGACGAGCTTCGCCTTCAGATCGTAGGTCGAGCGCGCGTCGTGCGTGAGCACGCCCGCGAGCTCGACGCGCCCCTTGCCCGCCGTCACGCGCGCGTCGGCGATCGTCGTTTGCTTCGCGTCGAGCTTGATCTTCGCCTTCGCGCCGAGCGCGAGCTTCGCGTCGGCGAGATCGAAGTCGACCGTCTGCGCGCCGTGCTCGAGCGCGACGCCGACGGGCCCCGCGAGCCGCATCGGCCGCAGCGCGGCGACGAACGCGTTCAGATCGAGATTCGCGACCTTCAGATCGAACTTGCCGCGGCCGTTCGCGAGCGCGCCGCCGCCCGTCACGCTGCCGTCGCGGATCGTGCGCACCTCGAGCGCGTCGATGCGCTGCGCGTGCGCGTCGAGCCGCACGTTCGCGTGCGCGTCGACGAGCGGCAGCAGTTCGTCGCCGAGCGTGCCGGGCTTCGCGTTGACGATCGACACCGGGCCCGTGACGACGAACGCCTTCGGCGTCTTCGGATCGGGCGTCGCGGGCTCGAGCTGCGCGCGCACGGCGAGATCGGCGACGGGCGCGCTCGGCGAAAGCGCACGCGGATTCACGTGATCGAACACGATCGACGCGCGCGTGAGCGGCACGTCGCCGAACGGCGCGGCCTCGACGTGCGCGCGGCCCGCGAGCTTCATCCCCGAAGCGTCGAGCTCCGCGACGAGCGCTTCGAGCGAGCCCGACACGCGCGCGCGCGCATCGACCGGCTCGCCCGACAGCTTGCCCGCGTAGGTCGCGCCGCCATCGATCGCGAACGGCCGCACGCCGTCGAGCCGCGCGTTCGCGGTCAGCGCGCCGAACGGCGTGTCGAGGCGCTCGACTGTCGCGTCATGGCGACGGCCGTCGCTCGCGCCGCGGAAGATCAGGTTGTCGAGCTCGGTCGTCGAGCCGGCTTCGTGGATCAGCAGCTTGTCGAAGCGCAGATCCTCGATGGCGAGTTGCAGCGGCAGTTGCAGATCCTGCGGCATGACCGTCGGCGAAGGCGGCGAAGGCGCGACGCGCACGTCGATCGCGCCCGCGCGCAGCGACGCGATCGTGAAGCGCCACGGCGCGCGCGTGAGCGCCCAGCGTCCGGCGACGCGATCGATCCTCACTTCGGTGCCCGAACCATCGGGGCTCGTCCACGCGAGGCGCGTAAGCCGCACGCCGGTCGCGAGCGCGCCGCCTTCGAGCGTGCCCGAAAGCCGCCCGCCGAGCAGCTTGACGGCTGCGTGCCACGCGAGCTGCGTGCCGCGCTCGGTCGTCGCGGCGGCGAAGAGCGCGCCCGCCGTCGCGGCGACGAGCACGACGACGACGAGCGCCGTCCACGCGAGCGCGGCGAACGCGCGCCGGCCGCGCGAGCGCCTGTTCGGCGCGGGATCGCGCGGGCCGTCGGGCGCGCCGCCGTCCGGCGCGTTGGGTGGAGTCGGGTCGGATACGTCCTTCGTCATGCCAAATGAAAAATCAGAATGCGATGCCGAGCGTCAGATACGGACGCACGCTCTTGTTCTTCAAGCCGTAAGCCAGATCGAAATTGACCGGGCCGACCGGGCTGCGCCAGCGCACGCCGACGCCCGCGCCCGGATAGAACACCTTCTCGCCCCATGCGTCGGTCGCCGTGCCGATGTCGAAGAAGGTCGCCGCGCCCCAGTCGCGATTGAACCAGTGCTGGTATTCGGCCGTGCCCGTCACGAGATACTTGGTCGGCAGCACCGAGCCGTCGACCGAATTGCCGATGCTCTGATAGCCGTAGCCGCGCACCGAGTTCGAGCCGCCCGCGCGGAAGAGGAGCGACGCCGGCACGCCCGACGAGCCGCCGCTCGTGAACACGCCGCCCAGCTCCGCGCGAAACACGAAGAGATCGCGCTTGCCGATCGGCACGTATTGCTGGCCGCGCGCGTAGCCGCGAATGAACGTCTGGTCGGTCAGCACGCCCTTCACCGCGAAGCCGGCCTCCGCATGGATCAGGTTGCCCGAGCGCGGGAACAGCGGATCGTCGACGTTGCGGCGCGTCCACGCCCATTGCGGGACGAGCGCGCGGCTTGTCGTCGGGCCGGCGCCGTTCTGGTCGAGCCGGTCCTGATAGAACATCAGCGAGTACGTATAGTCGATGAACTGGCCGGCGCGCGTGCGCTGTGCGCCGATGCGCGCGCTGTAGATCCGCGTGTCCGACACGTTCGTGTTCGTGTACGACGCGAGGATGCTGTTGGTCCACCCGCGCGGGCCGGGCGGCATCGAAAGCTGGACCTGTCCGTACTGCTGGATCTGGTCGATCCGCCCCGACACCGACAGCGGCCACGCGGCGCCGAACGTGTCGAGATACGTGTACGAGCCCTGGATGTGCGGCCCCGTGTCGGTCGCGTAGCCGATCCCGCCGCGCACGCTGTTGTACTGATACTCGCTGACCTTCACGTGCACGGGCGTGTCGAGCGGCCGCGCGACGTCGTCCGATACGTCGATCGCGACGCTCGCGTAGTACGGCGTGTTCTGCAATTGGCGCTGCAATTCGGCGATGCGCTTCGCGTCGTAGATCTCGCCGGCGGACAGCGGATTCACGTGGCGCACGATCTTCTCCGGGTAGCGGCGCACGCCGGACACGTCGAGCTCGCCGATCGTAAACGTCGGCCCGCTGGCGAACGTCACCGCGAGCCTCGCTTCGCGCGTGCGCGGATCGACGCGCGCCTCCGACGCGGTGATTTTCGCGCCGAGATAGCGGCGCGCCTGCAATTGCTTGAGCGCCGCGTTCTTCGCGTCGTCCCAGCCGGACTGCGTGAACGCGTCGCCCGGCTTGAGCGAGAACGCGAGGCGCGTCGCCGTCTCCTGCTTCGGGTCCTCGCTCGCGACCGGGCCGTCGAACGTCAGATCGACGGCCGACACGACCGTCTGCGCGCCCGGCTCGACCGACACCGTCACGCGGCGCTCGCCGCCGCGCGTGCGCACGTCGGTGCGCACGACGGGCGAGAAGTAGCCGGCCGTCGCGGCGAGCTCGCGCACCTGTTGCGGCGTCGCGGTCACGAGGAATTCGAACTGGTCGACGCTCAAGTCGTCGCGCTTCGCGAAGCGGGCGATGTCGAGGTGCTGCTTGAGCAGGCTCTTGACCGAGCGCGGCGCGTCGATCTCGACCGCGTACTTCGCGAACGCGGGTGCCGCGAGCGCGGCCGCGCAGCCGGCGAGCAGCACGTGCAAGCCGCGCCGCGCAAATGCGTGCCATCCGGGCGCCCGGCTCGGCGCGCCGCGCGCGGCGCGCGAAAAAGCATGCTGTCGTGGTGCCCGCCCTGCCAAACAAGACCTCCGTTGTAAGAATTTCGTCGGACCAAAGCCGTCATTTGAACACAGTGCGGTGCGCGCAGGACGCGCTTTCGGCCACATTGCCGCACGACGATCGCGCTTTCGACGCCGTTTTGCCGCCGGCTGTTCCCCGCGTTGCGGTAAAATCCCGTCGATCGCATTCGCGGGCGCGCCGCGCCCGGCCCAGAACGGAAAGCCAAGCCATGCCGTACCAGTCCGACATCACGCAATTCCTGAATCAGTTGAAGCAGCAAAAGCCGACGCTCGAAGAAGAACAGCGCAAGGGCCGCTCGCTGCTGTGGGACAAGCAGCCGATCGACCTCGAAGAGCGCGACACGCAGCAGCAATCGAGCGTGCACCAGACCTCGTACGTCTACTACCAGAACTTCTGACGCCGTGAGCGCCGCCGACGAGGCCAGCGCCAGCGCGCAGCCCGAAGACGCGATCGCCGCGCCCGCGGGCGCGGATTCGACGCCCGACACGGTCGACGGCGTCGCGGCGTTCGCTCGCCTGTATGGCGAGCCGCTCTTCAAGTTGCCGCAGGACCTGTACATCCCGCCGGACGCGCTCGAAATCTTTCTCGAAACGTTCGAAGGCCCGCTCGATCTGCTGCTGTACCTGATCCGCAAGCAGAACTTCAACGTGCTCGACATCCCGATGGCGGACGTCACCGCGCAATATCTCGGCTACGTCGACCAGATCCGCGAATCGAACCTGGAGCTCGCGGCCGAGTACCTGCTGATGGCGGCGATGCTGATCGAGATCAAATCGCGGATGCTGCTGCCCGTGAAGAAGGCGGACACGGGCGAGGAAGCGGAGGACCCGCGCGCCGAGCTCGTGCGGCGCCTGCTCGAGTACGAGCAGATGAAGCTCGCCGCGCAGCGCCTCGATCAGCTCCCGCAGCTCGGCCGCGACTTCCTGCGCGCCGAGGTGTACATCGAGCAGAGCATCACGCCGCGCTTCCCGGACGTGAACGCCGACGACCTGCGCGTCGCGTGGGCCGACGTGCTGAAGCGCGCGAAGCTCGTCCAGCATCACAAGATCTCGCGCGAGGAGCTGTCGGTGCGCGAGCACATGAGCCTCATCCTGCGCAAGCTGCAGAACGCGCGCTTCATGGAGTTCGCCGATCTGTTCGACACGTCGCGCGGCGTGCCCGTCGTCATCGTCAACTTCATCGCGATGCTCGAACTCGCGCGCGAATCGCTCGTCGAGATCACGCAGGCCGAGCCGTTCGCGCCGATCTACGTGCGGCTCGCTTATCTGCCGGCTTGAGCGGCCGCGCGCGCGAGTCCGTCGTTCGGCCAAGCGCCGGTCCTTTTTCGAATATGGCGGCTGGTTCGGCGAGCCTCGCTCGGGCGCTTGGGCCTGGGCCGCGGTCATTTCCTCTGTAGATTGCCGCTTCGGCGTTCGGCGTTCGGCGTTCGGCGTTCGGCGTTCGGCGTTCGGCGCTCGGCGCTCGGCGCTCGGCGCTCGGCGCTCGGCGCTCGGCGCTCGGCACTCGGCACTCGGCACTCGGCACTCGGCGCATGCGCGCCGCGCGCTCGCCGGCGTCGATTGCTGCCACCGCCGACGGCGTCGGCCGTCGATACGCATCCGCATCTCGTCGTATTGATTCGCCGATTCGCATGCGCCGCCGTGATTGCAGGCGATCCGCCATCCCCGGTTCCGATCGCGTGCTCGCCGTTGCACGCACTCGTCCGGTCGCGCGTTGCCGGCCCGCGCCTGACACGCCCGCTCCGTTGAAACGCGCCCGGCCGATACGGCTCGCCCTCCCGCTTGCCGTGTCCCGACCGTTCCGCCGCAGCGCGTGATTGCGCCGCCACCGCACGCTGCGCGTTGGCGGCTTCGACAACGCGCTCGCCGTCGCCGGCATGTCGGTCCTGCCCCATTTGATTGCCGCTCCCACGCCGTGCCTTCGCCGATTAAAGTGAACGACCGTGCTTTTATCGATGCGCTAAAACGGCAAATCCTCTACAATCGCCGACGCTCGACGCCCTGCGCGGCGTCCCGGCCACGACGATCCAGACCACGCCGCCTCGCGCGGCCAACGCGCCCATCGCGCGAGGAACCGCCAACTCATGAAAGTCATCAGCTCGATCCAGGAACTGCGCGACCAACTGCGCGGCCAGAACCGCATCGCGTTCGTGCCGACGATGGGCAACCTGCACGAGGGACACCTGTCGCTGATGCGGCTCGCGCGCCAGCACGGCGATCCCGTCGTCGCGAGCATCTTCGTGAACCGGCTCCAGTTCGGTCCGAATGAGGACTTCGACAAATATCCGCGCACGCTGCAGGACGACATCGAGAAGCTGCAGAAGGAAAACGTCTACGTGCTGTTCGCGCCGACCGAGCGCGACATGTATCCTGAGCCGCAGGAATATCGCGTGCAGCCGCCGCACGATCTCGGCGACATCCTCGAAGGCGAGTTCCGCCCGGGCTTCTTCACCGGCGTGTGCACGGTCGTCACGAAGCTGATGTCGTGCGTGCAGCCGCGCGTCGCCGTGTTCGGCAAGAAGGACTACCAGCAGTTGATGATCGTGCGCCGGATGTGCCAGCAGCTCGCAATACCCGTCGACATCATCGCGGCCGAAACCGTGCGCGACGCCGACGGCCTCGCGCTGTCGTCGCGCAACCGCTATCTGAGCCCGGCCGAGCGCGCGGAGGCGCCCGAGCTCGCGAAGACGCTCGCGCGGGTGCGCGACGCGGTGCAGGGCGGCGAGCGCGACCTCGCGGCAATCGAGCAGCGCGCGGTCGACAGCCTCGCCGCGCGCGGCTGGAAGCCCGACTACGTGTCGATCCGCAGGCGCGCGAACCTCGTCGCGCCGAGCGCGGCCGAAACCGAGGCGGGCGAGCCGCTCGTCGTGCTCGCGGCCGTGAAGCTCGGCGCCACGCGCCTCATCGACAATCTGGAAATCTGACGGCCGGCCACGAAGCCGACTGCTCATCGTCTGGTAGCACCAAGGGAGCCATCATGCAGCGCCACATGCTGAAATCGAAGATTCACCGCGCGGCGGTCACGCACTGCGAGCTGCATTACGAAGGCTCGTGCGCGATCGACGAGGACTTGCTCGAAGCCGCGAACATCGTCGAGAACGAGCGGATCGACATCTGGAACATCAACAACGGCGAGCGCTTCTCGACGTACGCGATCAAGGGCGAGCGCGGCAGCGGGATGATCTCGCTGAACGGCTCGGCCGCGCGCCGCGCGCAATTGGGCGACCTCGTGATCATCGCCGCGTTCGCGATGATCGACGAGGAAGAGCTGAAGGCGGGCTGGAAGCCGGATCTCGTGTTCGTCGGCGACGACAACAAGATCAAGGGCAGCCGCGACCACGTGCCGACGCAGAACTGGACCTGAACGGCGTTCGGCCGGCCGCTCGAGTCAATGCCTCGCCGCGAACCTGCGAGGCCCCGAAACCGCCGACGCCGCCCCAAACCGCCCCAAAACCGCCGGCTCCCGCGAGCCAATCGGCCGGCAGCGCACCGGCCGGCGCGCTATTTCTGCGCCCATTCGACGATCGGCAGCCACTGCTCGAGATCCTTCTCCACGCGGCTTTTCGCGACGTCCCACAGCGTGAGGCCGTGCGCGGCGAGCTGCACGTAGTTCTGCGTGTCGCGCAGATAGCCGAGCACCGGCAGATCGAGCCCCTCGACGAAGCGGTGCAATTGCTCGGCCGAGCGCGTGCGCGCGTCGACCCGCATCCCGACGATTCCCACTTCGATCGCGCCCTTCTTCACCGCCTTCTCGCTCGCGAGGCGCTGGAGGAATTGCTGGGTCGCGAGGATATCGAACATCGACGGCTGCAGCGGCACGATCACCTTGTCGGCGAACTCGAGCGCGACGTTCATCCGATTGCCGTGCAGGCCGGCGGGCGTGTCGACGATCGCGTATTCGAGGCCGCGCGGCGGCTTCGACGGCGAATCGGGATCGAGCGCCCAGGTCTCGATCGCGGGCAGCGCGGCCGCCCGCAGGTCGAGCCACGCATGCGCGGACTGCTGCCGGTCGAGATCGGCGAGCGCGACCCACGCGCCCTGCGCCGAAAAATACCCAGCCAGATTGGTGGACAGCGTGCTCTTGCCGACGCCGCCCTTCGGATTCGCCACCACGATCACCGTCATGAATTCCCCCGAAGAAGCCGCGCGGCGCGACGCCTGGCACAGGCGACGCGCCGCGAAAGATGCGGATACAGGGTGCGATGATATCGGCAAATGCGCTTGCACCGAAACAGGGGCGACCGCGCATTGGGCGAACGGACGATGGCCCGGCCGCGGTCGAACGCCGCAGCCGGGCCGTCGCGGCGGCCGCGACGCCGCTTATGCGGCCTTGCCGACGAGGCCGCGCGCGCCGCCCAGCGCGAACGCGCCGGCGCCGAGCAGCGCCTGGACGACGAGCGTGACCGCCCAGAACGCCGGATATTCCCAGCCACCATGCGGCGCGGCGAAGCTCCAGCCGTTCGGGACGTGCGTCATCGTCGCGCCGAGCATGAACGGCAGCAGCACGAGCGACGCGAGCCGCACCTGCACGCCCGTCAGGAGGGCGAGGCCGCCGACGATCTCGACGACCGTCGTCACGTACGCGAGCCAGCCCGGCAGGCCGATCGACGCGAAGAACTGTGCGGTGCCGGGCAGCGTGAACACGAACACCTTCTGCGCGACGTGCGCGAGGTACAGCACGCCGAGCGCGACGCGCAGCAATGCAGCGCCGATGTCGTTCATACGGTTCGAATCCATGTTGGGGTTTCCTTTTTGTCGAAGTTTGGATGGAACGAACTTTATTCGAACCGTTTTCGCTGAAAAACAGCCGCCTTAACTTAAATTAATTCTCAAAAGGAATTAATCGCCGATAAAACGAGGCGGGCCGGAGGGGGCGACCGAGGCCGTTGTGCCTTGTGCCTTGTGCCTTGTGCCGTCCGTCTCTCGTTGCCCGTCGTCCATCGCTCGCAGAACACCAAGCACCGAGCGCACGCGCGGCCTCGCCGTCGGCCGACAAATGCAAGGGAATGCGTTCGAAGCCCCGAAACGAGTGAACATGGGTGGCGTCGAGCCGGCCGGGTCCTTTCGCGTCGCGCCTCGGCACTGGCCGGCCAGCCGGCACCGAACCAGCGCGCGACCAAATCACCGAACCACCGCCGCCCACGGCCCCCACGCACGCGCTCGACGTACGCAGGCCAGCCCCGAACTTCGAGCGACGACGACGCCCGTCAGGCGAACGCCGCAAACACGCGATCGAGATCGAGATGCTCGGCGAGCGTATCGGCGAGCCGCTCGAGCGACGCCTCGCGCAGCGCCGGATAGTCGACCGGCTCCGCGCCGCCGAGCCCCGCCCATTCGAGGAGCGCCGCGCAGGCGTGAGGCGTGTCGAAGAGGCCGTGCAGATAGGTCGCGAGCATCTGCCCGTCCGCCGACACCGCGCCGTCCGGCCGCTCGCCGCCCGGCCCCGCGAGCCGCAGCGCGGGCGACGCGAGCGCCGGCCCGCGCGTCTGCCCCATGTGGATCTCGTAGCCCGATACGCGCGCGCCGTCCGCGAACGCGAGCCGCCCCGTCACGTTGACGAGCGTCTTGTCCGGCATCAGCGTCGTCACGTAGTCGAACAGATCCAGACCCGCGCTCGTCGCGCCCGCCGCGCCTTCGACGCCATGCGGATCGTCGAGCGCGCGGCCGAGCATCTGCATGCCGCCGCAGATCCCGATCACTTTGCCGCCGTAGCGCAGATGACGCTTGATCAGCGCATCCCAGCCCGCGTCGCGCAGCCACGCGAGATCGGCGAGCACGTTCTTCGAGCCGGGCAGGATCAGCAAATCGGCGTCGGGCACGGGCCCGCTCTTCCAGTACGTGAAATCGACGCGCGGATGAACGCGCAGC
Organism: Burkholderia sp. ABCPW 14; assembly: GCF_001523835.1. NCBI lineage: Bacteria > Pseudomonadati > Pseudomonadota > Betaproteobacteria > Burkholderiales > Burkholderiaceae > Burkholderia > Burkholderia sp. ABCPW 14. Next base: position 89,248 of record NZ_LOVS01000113.1, read on the forward strand.
GCGTCGAAATCGGTGTGGTTGCTGATCCGCGGCAGCGCGGGCACGACGACCCGCAGCACGCCCGCGTCGCGCCGCGAAGCCGACGTGCGCGCGCGCGCGGGCAGCATGTCCTCCGCGTCGAGCGCGAGCCCGTGCAGATACGGCAGCACGCCGAGCACGGGCTTGCCCGTGTGTTGCTCGAGCCAGCGCAGCCCCGGCTCGAGCAGCGCGGGATCGCCGCGAAAGCGGTTGATCACGAAGCCGCGGATGCGCGCGCGCTCACTGTCCGACAGGCACGCGAGCGTGCCGACGAGATGCGCGAACACGCCGCCGCGATCGATGTCCGCGACGAGCACGACCGGGCAGTCCACCGCTTCCGCGAACCCCATGTTCGCGATGTCGCCTTCGCGCAGGTTGATCTCGGCGGGACTGCCCGCGCCCTCGACGATCACCGCATCGTACGCGCCGCGCAGCCGGCCGTACGATTCGAGCACCGCCCGCATCGCGGTAGGCTTGTAGTCGTGATAGGCGCGCGCGTTCAGGTTCGCGCGCGTCTTGCCGTGGATGATCACCTGCGCGCCGCGGTCGCCCGTCGGCTTCAGCAGCACGGGATTCAGATCGGTGTGCGCGTCGATGCCGGCCGCGAGCGCCTGCAGCGCCTGCGCGCGGCCGATCTCGCCGCCGTCCGCCGTCACCGCGCTGTTGAGCGCCATGTTCTGCGGCTTGAACGGCGCGACGCGCACGCCCGCGCGGCGCGCGAGCCGGCACAGGCCCGCGACGAGCGTGCTCTTGCCCGCATCGGACGTCGTGCCCTGGATCATCAGCGTGCCGCGCGCAAGCGCGGCGTTGGCGTTGGCGTTGGCGTTGGCGTTGGCGTTGGCGTTGGCGTTGGCGTTGGCGTTGGCAGTCATCGTGGATTCGAAATGCGCGACGCGCGGCGCGCGACAAAGACAAATGGCGAAGGCCGCATTATCGCGCGGCCCGTTACAATCATGCGATGACTCCGCGCGACCTCACCTTCGTTCTCGGCGGCGCGCGCCCGGGCAAGAGCGCGCACGCCGAACGGCTCGCCGCCGCCGGCGGCCGACCCGTCACCTACATCGCCACCGCGCGCGTCGCCGACGACGAATTCGCCGAGCGCGTCGCGCACCATCGCGCGCGCCGGCCCGTCGGCTGGGCGCTCGTCGAGGCGCCCGTCGAGCTCGCGCGCGCGATCATGCAGCTCGACGAGCCGAACGCGTGCGTGCTCGTCGATTGCCTGACGCTCTGGCTCACGAACCTGCTCTGCCCGGCCGACGGCCAAGGCGTCGACGACGCACTGTGCGACGCGCGCGTCGCCGAGCTCGAGGCGGCGCTGCGCGCGACGCGCGCGCAGGTGATCGTCGTCAGCAACGAGATCGGCTTCGGCGTCGTGCCGCTTGGCGCGGATACGCGCCGCTTCGTCGATACGCTCGGCCGCGTCAACCAGCGCATCGCGGCGCTCGCGACGCGCGTCACGCTGTGCGTGGCCGGGCTGCCCGTCACGGTGAAGCACGAAGGCGATCCGCGATGCTGATGCTGTCCCTGCCCGCCGTCGCCTTCCTCGCGGTCGCCGGCTGCGTCGTCGACAAGCTCGTCGGCGAGCCACGCGCCGCGCATCCGCTCGTCGGCTTCGGCCGGCTCGCCGCGCACGTCGAACGCCTCCTCAACACCGGCCGACGCGGCCGGCTCGCCGGCCTCGCCGCATGGCTCGCCGTCGTCGCGCCGCCCGTCGCGCTCGCCGCATGGCTCGTCGCGACGCTGCCGTGGCCGCTCGCCGCCGCGCTGCATGTCGCGCTGCTGTGGTTCGCACTCGGCGCGAGAAGCCTCGCCGAACACATCGCGCCGATCGCCGCCGCATTGCTGCGGCGCGATCTCGCGGCCGCGCGCGCGTTGACGTCGCGCATCGTTTCGCGCGACACGAGCGCCGCCGACGAAGCCGCGCTGTCGCGCGCAGCGGTCGAATCGGCGCTCGAGAACGGTAACGACGCGATCTTCGGCGCGCTGTTCTGGTTCGCGGTCGCGGGCGGCCCGGGCGCGCTGCTGTTCAGGCTCGCGAACACGCTCGACGCGATGTGGGGTTACCGGACGCCGCGCTTCGCGCGCTTCGGCTGGGCGGCCGCGCGCATCGACGACGCGCTCAACTGGGCGCCCGCGCGCCTCACCGCGGCAAGCTATGCGCTCCTCGGCGACACCGCGAACGCATGGCGCTGCTGGCGCGCGCAGGCGCGCCACTGGGACAGCCCGAACGCCGGCCCCGTGATGGCGGCGGGCGCCGGCAGCCTGAACGTCGTGATCGGCGGCCCCGCCGTCTATCACGGCGAAATCGAGGCGCGCCCGGTGCTCGGCGCGGGCGAGCCCGCAGCGCCCAGGCACGTCGCGGCGGCGCTGTCGCTCGTCGCGCGCACGATGATTCTCTGGCTCGCGCTGCTGATCGCCGGCGCCGCCCTCACGATCGCCACGCATCATGGCTGACGCACCGATAATCGCGCACGGCGGCAATCTGCACGAAGCCGCGCTCCGTTACGGCATCCCGCGCGACGCATGGCTCGACCTGTCGACGGGCATCAATCCGCAAGGCTATCCGGTGCCGCCCGTGCCCGCCGACGCATGGCGCCGGCTGCCCGAGGACGACGGCGTGCTCGCCGGGCACGCGGCGCGCTACTACGGCGCGCCGAGCGCCGCGCACGTGCTGCCCGTCGCGGGCAGCCAGGCGGCGATCCGCGCGCTGCCCGCGCTGTTCGAGCGCGGCACGGTCGGCGTCGCGCCGCTCGCGTACAGCGAGTACGCGCCCGCGTTCGCGCGCCACGGCCATGCGATTGCGTCGCTCGACTACGGCAGCCACGCGCTGCCCGCATCGCTCACATACGCGATCGTCGCGAATCCGAACAACCCGACCGCCGAGCGCGTCGACCGTGCGCGACTGCTGCGATGGCACGCGCAGCTCGCCGCGCGCGGCGGCGCACTCGTCGTCGACGAGGCGTTCGCGGACGCCGACGCGCCCGCGAGCACGTCGCTCGCCGCCGAAACGAACCGCGACGGCCTCGTCGTGCTGCGCTCGGTCGGCAAGTTCTTCGGGCTCGCGGGCGTGCGCGCGGGCTTCGCGCTCGCCGCGCCCGCGCTGCTGAAGCGGCTGCGCGACACGCTCGGCGCGTGGACCGTCAGCGGCCCGGCGCGTCATGCGGTGCTCGCCGCGTTCGCCGACGAAGCATGGCAGCAAGCGACGCGCGAGCGGCTCGCGCGCGACGGCGCGCGCGTGGCCGCGTTGCTGCGCGCGAACGGCTTCGTCACGCACGCGACGCCGCTCTTCGGCTGGACCGCCGATCCGCGCGCGCACGCGCTGCACGAAGCGCTCGCCGCACGCGGCATCTGGACCCGCTACTTCGCACACGCGCCGAGCGTGCGGATCGGGCTGCCCGCTCATGAAGAAGAATGGCGACAGCTCGAACATGCGCTCGCTGAGTGCGTACCGATGCTTTCCGCTTGACGGGCGACATGACGAGACCGCCGGGATCGATGAAATTGACAAGATCGACAACATCGACGAGATCGACGAGATCGAGGCCGATGCGCGCCGCCCTCTTTCGTCTTGCCGCTGCCTGCGCCTGCGCGCTTCCGTTCGCCGCCGCGTGCGCGAGCATCGCCGTCACCGACGACGCGGGCCACACGATCACGCTCGCCGCGCCCGCGCAGCGTGTCGTGAGCCTGGCGCCGCACGTGACCGAGCTGATCTATGCGGCGGGCGGCGGCGCGAGGCTCGTCGGCGCGGTGTCGTACAGCGATTACCCGCCCGCCGCGAAGGCGATTTCGCGCGTCGGCTCGAACAAGGCGCTCGATCTCGAACGGATCGCGGCGCTCAAGCCCGACCTGATCGTCGTCTGGCGCCACGGCAACGCCGAGCGCGAGACCGAGCGGCTGCGCGCGCTCGGCATCCCGCTCTACTTCAGCGAGCCGCGGCATCTCGACGACGTCGCGGCGTCGCTCGACAAGCTGGGCATGCTGTTCGGCACGCGCGACATCGCGTCGGCGGCGGCCAACGCGTACCGGCAGCGGATCGCGCAGCTTCGCGCGCGCTACGCGGACAAGCCGCCCGTCACCGTGTTCTTCCAGGCATGGGACAAGCCGCTCATCACGCTGAACGGCGATCACATCGTCAGCGACGTGATCGCGCTGTGCGGCGGGCGCAACGTGTTTGCGCAATTGCAGCCGATCGCGCCGTCCGTCACCGACGAGGCGGTGCTCGCAGCCAACCCGGAAGCGATCGTGACGACGGCCGCCGGCGCAACCGCGACGCGCGATTCACTGCCCGACTTCGCACGCTGGCGCGCATGGCCGAAGATGACGGCGGTCGCGCGCGGCAATCTCTTCGCGATCGACGGCGATCTGCTGACGCGGCCCGCGCCGCGCATCGCGCAAGGGGCCGAAGCGCTGTGCCGGGATCTCGACGTCGCGCGGTCTCGGCGGCCGAAGCCGTGAAGCGGCGTCTTGCCTCCGTCGCATTGACAATGCCGCGAGATGCGCGGGCGCATCGCTCGTCTTCGACGGGAGCGTCCGGAGCCTGTCCGCGCACGCCGGCGTTCGATCGACTTCGGTCAGGAACCGGTCGGACGCCCACGCGCCGCGGCATGCCGCGCACATCGCTCGATCCCGCCCGAAGGCGATTCGGCAGTTCGCCGTAACGCTCATCGATTCGAACGGGCCCGGATTCGAAGCACCCACGCTTCGTGCGCGCACGGCATCTCGCGATCTTCGTCGTTCGAACGCGCGTCATGCAACGACGCGCGCCAGCGCACCTTCATGCAAGCGTCGCCTCGAACGCGCGGAATCGCCGTCGAATCACGCGTCCCAATGAACGAGCCGCCAGCCGCCCGCATCGCCGCCGCGTCGGAGCCACACGATGCCGCCCATCGCGATCGGCCGCGCGAGCATCGTTTCGAGCGACGCGTCGAGCGCATGCGCCGCCAGCGCGCGCATCACGCCCGCATGCGTGACGACCCAGCCCGCCCGCCCCGAAGCAGCGAACGCCGCAAGCGCCGGCCGCACGCGCGCGACGAACTGCGCGGCGCTCTCCCCGCCGTGCTCGCGCGCATGCATCAGATCGGCGCTCCATCGATCGAGCGCGTCACGGCCGATCGCCTCCCAGCGCTTCAGCTCCCACGCGCCGAAATCGATCTCGCGCAAGCGCGAATCGCATTCGAGCGTTGCGCCCGCCTCGCGCGCGAGCACGCGCGCGACGTCCGCGCAGCGCGCGAGCGGACTCGACCACACGTGGCGCGCAATGCCCGCGTCGAGCGCGCGGACCCGGCGCAGCACGTCGGCCGCGCCCATCGCCGCGTCGGCCGCGAGCGGCACGTCGCTGCTGCCGTAGCAGACGCCCGCTTCGACGGCGACGGCCGGATGGCGAATCAGGACGAGATCCATCCGAGCATCACCAGATAGATCGCGAGCTCGAACACCTGCTGCGCGAAGCCGAGGCAATCGCCGGTGTAGCCGCCGATGCGCCTGTCGAGATAACGCGCGATGCACGCGCGCAGCGCGAGCGTCACCGCAAGCGCGAGCGCGCCCGCGCGCCAGTCCGGCCAGAACAGCCACGGCAGGCCGAACGCGGCCGCGAACATCAACGCGCTCGCGCTCATTCGATGGGCGACCGGCTGCGCCTTGCCTTCGGCGCGCGCGTAGTCGAGCGTGACGAGCAAGCTCGCGGCGAGCGTGCGGCTCGCCGCATGCGCGGCGATCATCGTCCAGGCGGCCCGCATCGGCGGCATCGCGGCGAGCGTCTGCCACTTCAGCGCAAGCGCGACGACGAGCGCCGCCGCGCCGAACGTGCCGATTCGCGAATCGCGCATGATCCGCAGCACGTCGTCGCGCGTGTAGCCGCCGCCGAATGCGTCGCAACTGTCGGCGAGGCCGTCCTCGTGCAGCGCGCCCGTCGCGACGAGCGTCGCCGCGATCGACAGCAGCGCCGCGACGCCCGTCGGCCACACGCGCGACGCGGCGAGATGCACGGCCGCCGCGAGCGCGCCGACGCACACGCCGACGAGCGGAAAATAACGCGCCGCGTGCGCGAGATCGACGGCGGCGCCGCTGATCGCGCGCGGCACCGGCACGCGCGTGAAGTACCCGAGCGCGACGACGAAGTAGCGCAGTTCGGCGAGCGGATTCATCGCGCGTCACGCATCCCGGTTCGCGACGCCCGCCGACTCGAAGCTCGCCATTTCGTTGACGAACGCGGCCGCCGCACGCACGAGCGGCAGCGCGAGCGCGGCGCCCGTGCCTTCGCCGAGACGCAGGTCGAGCGCAAGGAGCGGCTCGCCGCCGAAATGATCGAGCATGCGCCGATGCCCCGCTTCGTTCGACACGTGCGAGAACACGCAGTAGTCGCGTACCGCAGGCGCAAGCGCATCGGCGACGAGGAGCGCCGACGTCGCGATGAAGCCGTCGACGAGAATCGTCATCCGCGCGCGCGCCGCTTCGATGAACGCGCCCGCCATCATCGCGATCTCGAAGCCGCCGAACGTCGCGAGCACGTCGAGCGGCTCGATCGCGTCGGCGTGGCGCGCGAGCGCGCGTTCGAGCACCGCGCGCTTGTGCGCGAGCCCCGCGTCGTCGAGGCCCGTGCCGCGCCCGACGCATGCGTCGAGCGGCACGTTCAGCAGGCGGCTCATCACGCACGCGGCGGGCGACGTGTTCGCGATCCCCATCTCGCCGAAGCCGATCACGTTGGTGCCGAGCGCCGCGTGATGCCGCACGCGTGCGGCGCCCGCGGCGAGCGCGGCGAACGCTTCGTCGCGCGACATCGCGCGCTCGTGCGCGAAGTTGCGCGTGCCGCGCGCGATCGCCGCGCCGACGATCAGCGGCGACTCGGGCAACGGCGACGCGACGCCCGCATCGACGATCTCGAGCGTCAGGCCCGCGACGCCCGAAAACGCGTTGATCGCCGCGCCGCCCGCAACGAAGTTCGCGACCATCTGCGCGGTCACCGCCTGCGGATACGGGCTCACGCCTTCGGCGGCGATCCCGTGGTCGCCCGCGAACACGATCATCGCGGGACGCACGATGCTCGGCGCGGTCGTGCGCTGGATCAGGCCGAGCCGCAGCGCGAGCGCTTCGAGACGGCCGAGACTGCCGGGCGGCTTCGTCTTGTGATCGATGATGCGTGCGAGCGTCGCGCGCAGTTCGGCGTCGTCGAGCGGGTCGACGTGCGGCAGGGAGAAGGTGGAGGTCATCGGTTCGTCTTGTGAATGGAAAAGGTCGCGTGATGCACGTCGATCAGGTGATGCGGTTGCGGCCGCCGCGCGCGTCGGGCCACGCGGGCACGAGCGCCTCGTGGCCGTCGCGCTCGATCAGCACGAGCGGATAGCCGAACGCGCGGCTCGCGAACTCGGGCGTCAGCACGTCGCGCACCGGGCCCGCGTGCGCGGCGCCGTCGCCGTCGAGCAGCAGCGCGTGCGTCGCGAAACGGCGCGCGAGATTCAGGTCGTGGCACGAGAAGATCGCCGTGCGCTCGCCCGCGCGCAGCCAGTCGGCAAGCGCGGCGAGGCAGTCGATCTGATGATGCAGGTCCAGGTGCGCGAGCGGCTCGTCGAGCAGCAGCAGCGGCGCATCCTGGCACAGCGCGGCGGCAAGCGCGACGCGCTGCCGCTCGCCGCCCGACAGCGACAGCACGTCGCGCGCGGCAAACGATTCGAGTCCGAGCCGCTCGAGCGCCGCGTGCGCGGCAGCGCGATCGTCGGGACGCTCCCAGCCCCAGCCGGTCAAATGCGGGAAGCGGCCGAGCAGCACCGTGTCGAACACGCTCGCGCTGAACGCATCGTGCAGCGTCTGCGCCATCAGCGCGCGTCGCCGCGCGAGCGCTTCGGGCCGCCAATCGGCGAGCGGCGCGCCGTCTGCCTCGACGTGTCCGGCCGCGGGCTTCGCGAGCCCCGCGAGCGTCGTGATCAGCGTCGTCTTGCCCGCGCCGTTCGGCCCGGCGATGCACCACAGCTCGTCCGGATAGAACGTGTGCGTGAAATCGTCGAGCAGCGTGCGCGCGCCCGCCTTCAGCGCGAGACGCCGCGTGCCGTAGCGGGCGGAGCGCGCCGTCGGCGCGCCGTGCGTCGTCATCGCGAAGCCCTCCGCAGCAGCATCCACAGGAAGAGCGGCACGCCGATCAGCGCAGTCATCACGCCGACCGGCAACTGCGCGGGCGCGATCGCCGTGCGCGCGAGCAAGTCCGCGGCCATCACGCCGGCGCCGCCCGCGAGCATCGTCGCGGGCAATAGCATCCGCTGATCGTTGCCGAACGCGAGCCGCAGCGCATGCGGCACGACGAGGCCGACGAAGCCGATCGTGCCCGCCGTCGTGACGGCCGCGGCCGCCGCGAGCGACGCGATCAGATAGATGCGCAGCCGCAACCGCGCGACCGGCACGCCGAGCGCGGCCGCCGCCGCGTCGCCGCGCAGCAGCACGTTCAATTGCGGCGCGGCCGGCAATGCGGCGAGCGCGGCGACGACGAGCGCCGCCAGCGCGAACCACGGCGACGCCGCGCCGCTCAAGTCGCCCGACAGCCAGAACAGAATGCCGCGCAGCCGCTCCTCGGGCGCGATCGACAGCATCAGCGTGATCAGCGCGAACCACCCTGCCGATACCACGACGCCCGTGAGCAGCAGCCGCGGCGACGCGTCGCGCGGCTCGCCGCGCCACAGCTCGCGGCGCGCGAGCCCGAGCACGAACGCGATTGACACGAGCGCGCCGGCGAACGATGCCGCATCGACGAGCCACCACGCGCCGCCCGCGATCATCGCGACGAGCGCGAACGCGGCCGCGCCGCCCGACACGCCGAGCACGTACGGCTCGGCGAGCGGATTGCGCAGCAGCACCTGCAGCAGCGCGCCCGCGAGCGCGAGGAGCGCGCCGCAGCCGAAGCCGGCGAGCGCGCGCGGCAGCCTCAGCGTGCGGACGATGTCGGCCGCGAGCGGATCGGCGCTCGCGCGATGAACGAGCGCCGCGAGCGCGTCGAGCGGCGTCATCGGCACGCTGCCGAGCGTGAGCGACGCGACGAACGCCGTGCACGCGACGAGCGCGAGCGCGGCCCAGATCGCGGCTGCGCGCGCCGCGTGCATGCCGGCGCCGCGCGCATCGGCTCTCATGTCGCCTCCCGCGCGCGAAGGCACGACCGCCGCGAACGGCCCAGACTGCGCCGACGCCGCGACCGGCCGTCAGCGCTGCTGCCAGCCGAGCGTGACATAGGCGCCGCGGCGCGGCGTGTTGTACGCATATGCAAGCTCGTAGTCCTTGTCGAACAGATTGTCGATGCGCGCGCTCACGTACCACGACTTCGTGATGTCGTAGCGCGCCGACAGATTGACGATCCCGTATCCGCCGAGGCGGTTGCCGTAATCGTCGCGCGGTCCGCTCACGAGCCATTCCCCGCCGACGCGCCAGCCGCCGAACGGGCGATTCGCCGAGACCGACGCGAAGCGCCGCGCGCGCCGGTTCAGATCCTGGCCGGCGGTTTCGTCGGTCGGGTTCTGCAGCGTCGCCGCGACCCGCACGTCGGTCTTGCCGACATGCCCCTGCCACGAACCCTCGACGCCCTGCACTTTCGCGCGGCCGACGTTCTGCGCGACATAGTAGGGCCCGCTCGCGGCGGGCCGATAGTCGATCAGGTTCGTGTAGCGCGTCTGGAACGCAGTGACGCGCACGACGCCCACCGCATCCGACGCATACTGCACGGCCGCCTCGATCGAATGGCTGCGCTCGGGCCGGATCGACGGATTGCCTGCGTTCGGATAGTACAGATCGTTGAAGCTCGGCGCGCGAAACGCGCTCGAATAGCTCGCGGACACCTTCCAGCGCTCGGTGACGTCGAGCCCGTAGCCGAGATAGTAGCTGTTCGCGCCGCCGAAATCGGAGTACTGGTCGCGGCGCACGTTCGCCTGGAACTGGCTGTCGCCGATGCGCCCGGTATAGCCGAGCCAGCCGGAATTCACGTGGCGCTCGGGTGCGGCGAACACGTTCGATCCGAACGACTGGTCGAGCCGCTCGTAGCCCGCCTGGATCTTGTGGCCGCGCGCGATCGTGAAATCGTTCTGCCACGTGTACTGGCGGTTGTCGGTGTCGAAGTGGTCGGTGTACGCGCCGTTCAGCGCCGACTGGCTGCGGTCCTTGCCGCTCGACACGTTCACGCGCGTCGTCCACCAGCCGGTGAGCTGGCCGTTCGCGAACGCGGACACCTGCTGGACCCGGCTGTACAGATCGTTCAGATCGGTCGGCAAGCCAAATGCGTCGTCGAAGCTGTTCTTGCCGTTCGCCTGGAAGTACGTGACGCCCGCATCCCACTTGTCGCTGAACGCGTGCCTGAGCGAAGCGGACGCGCTCTCGTTCAGATAGCCGTTCGCGTTCGGATTCGCCTGCGGCTTGAGCGCGGGATCGAGCGACGAGAATCCATCGGTCTTCAAGCGCGCGAGCGACACGCTGAACGTCGTCTTTCCATCCTGGCCGAGCCGGCCCGACACGCCTGCGCTCTGCATCTGCGCGTGATAGCTGCCGTAGCTCGCCGAGAAATCGAAGCGCGGCGGATGATTGCCGCCGCGCTTCGTGAACACCTGCACGACGCCGCCGATGGCACCGGACCCATACAGCGACGACACGTTGCCGTTCACCACTTCGACGCGCTCGATCTGGTCGAGCGGCAACTGGCTGATCTGCGCCTGCCCGAGGCTCGCCGAATCGACACGCACGCCGTCGATAAGCACGAGCGATTGCGTCGGCTGTGCGCCGCGCAGAAAGAGGCTTGCGCTTGCGCCCGGCCCGCCGTTGCGCACGATCTGCGCGCCGGGCGCGAGCGCGAGCAGGCCGGGCAGATCGGTCGCGCCGCTGTCGGCAATGTCCTGCGCATCGAAGAGCGTCGTTTGCGGGATCGCGTCGGCGAGCGTCTGCGGCCCGCGCTGCGCGGTGACGACGATCGGCGCGAGCTGCGCGGCGAAAGCCGATGCGGAAGAAGCAGAAGACGCGGAAGCCGAGGGCGACGCAGGCAAGACGGAAGAAGCGGACGAAGAAAACGGAGAAGACAACGAAGACGCAAGGGACGCGTCGCCTTGCGCGAGCGCGACGCACGGCAGCCCGGACAGAGCGGCGAGCGCTGCGCGGGCGAGAGGGATTTGCATGAAGGCATCCTGTTGAGCCACTGCGGGGCCCGCTTCCCCGCAGGCCCCGCATCACGGAGACGGGCTCGCCCGTCTCCCCGCCTTGGCCGGTATCCGGGCTGACGACGTCACCGCCTCGCCTTCCCGCGCGCGAAGCGCAGTGGCACAGTGTCGGCGGCCGGCCGAGGAGGCCGGGCCGACGCATCGAGAGTGCGGCTTGCATCGGAACCGATGCGATCGCTTACCGTTGCGGGGGCAGCGCAGGTTGGCTCGGTCCTGGCGGACGTCGCGCCCTGCTTCCCGTTTAACCGCGCGCGAAGCGCGCGAGCACCGAGGCGGCGCCAGTTTAGGAGCGCGCGCGCGGCAGCGTCAAGGAAACGCGACGACGCAGCGCAAGAAACCTCGCCGCGCATGCCGATAAACAGATCGCCATCAACGAACGGCGAAGACGATTTCGCGGCGAGAAGCGGGGGTGTTACGTCTAGAAACGTTACAGATATCGGAATGTCGCTTATTCCGCGCTAAAATGTTCGGTCTTTAGAGGACGCAGCAGATGCTCAACGAACTCGAAACCCTATCTCAAAACATTGGCCGCCTGATCGCGCTGAATCAACGCCATCAAGCGGAACGGCTCGCGCTCGAGGAGCAGGTCGCGCAATTGCGCACGGAAGCGGAAACGCTGCGCGCGGAACTCGAGCAACTACGCGACGAGCGCAACGCGCTCGCGGCGGAACGCGACACGCTGTCGGCGAAGATCGACGACGCGCAGGTGAAGCTCAACGCAATCCTTGAAAAATTGCCGCGCACGAAAAGTGTGCCGGATGCGGAAAACCAGCTCGACCTGCTCGCGCCGCACGCGAGCGAGGAAGGCGAAGGCACGACGGGCCACGGAGAACATGCATGAGCGCCAAGCAGATCGAAGTGTCGATTCTCGGCCAGGCGTATCGTCTCGCCTGCTCGCCCGAAACCGAAGCGGCGCTCCTCGAAGCGGTCGCGCGCGTCGACGCGGAAATGTCGAAGATCCGCGCGAACAGCTCGGTGCGCGGCACCGATCGCATCGCCGTGATGGCAGCGCTGTCGCTCGCGTCGGAGTTGCTGAGGCTGCAACAGAGCGTGCGTCACGGAGAAGCGTTCCCTGCGGAAGAAATCCGGCGTACAATGCGCCAAATGAATGAACAACTCGGTGCAGTGCTCGCACAGCACGAGGTGCAGTAAGCAAGTTTCACCGGGTTCGGCCCATGCTTGATCCATCGTGGTCAAGCTGCTGAATTCAAAGGTGATTCGAACAGTTAAGTCAGCTTCCCTGCCTGGTTCGCCAAGGTCATATATTCCTTGAACCAATGCCATGTGCACGGTTGCGGAAATTTGTAGCACGGGCGCGCGCGTCACTCTGTCTGATGTACCCGAAGTGCTGCTAACTGCGACCAATTCTGAACCTCAGGTTCAGGATGCCGGCCTAGCGGCTAAGGCGGGGGCCTATTCGACGGCATCGGGCAAGCCCCGATGCCGTTTTCTTTTGTGCTGCCTTTTCATTGCGTCGAGTCATTCCGATCCATGCGCTACTGGCTGATGAAATCCGAACCGGACGAGGCGAGCATCGACGACCTCGCCGCCGCCTCCGACCAGATCCTGCCATGGACCGGCGTGCGCAACTATCAGGCGCGCAACTTCATGCGCGACACGATGCAGATCGGCGACGGCGTGCTGTTCTACCATTCGAGCTGTCCCGAGCCCGGCATCGCGGGGCTCGCGGAGGTGTGCTCGACGCCCTACCCCGATCCGACGCAGTTCGATCCGCAAAGTCCGTACCACGACCCGAAATCGACGCAGGAAACGCCGCGCTGGGTGCTCGTCGACGTGCGCTTCGTCAAGAAGGCGCCGCTCATTCCGCTCGCCGCATTGCGCGAACACGACGCGCTCGCCGACATGCGCGTGCTCGCGAAGGGCAACCGGCTGTCGATCACGCCCGTCACGCCGGATGAATGGCGCTTCATCACGAAGCGCCTGATGAAGTGACGCGGCGGCCACGTCAAACATCGTCAGACACGGCGCGCGAAGCCGCGCCGGCCGGAACCTCGGCCCGCTTTCGACGGCCTAACGGGCGCTCGACGGATGCAGTGCCGCGTCCGCCGGGCGTTTCGAAAGAAGCGCGGCGTCCGTCCGCGCCCCGCACGCCGCATGTTGCGTGCGCGCTTACGCTCAAGGAGTCAACAATGACGAAAAAATCCGCTCTAGCCGTTGCCGTCACGCTCGCGGCGGCGCTGCCGATCGCACTGGCGCTCGCGCCGTCCGCCGCACGCGCGCAAAGCATGGGCCAGATGCAGCCGCCTGCGGGCGTGCTGTCGCTGTCCGCGCAGGCAAGCACCGACGTCCCGCAGGACGTCGTCGACATCACGCTGTTCTACGAACAGCAGGCAAAAGACCCGGGCACCCTGACCGCCGAGCTCAACAAGCGCGCGGACGCGGCGCTCGCGCAGGCGCGCGGCGTCACGGGCGTCACGGCCCGCACGGGCGAATTCTCGGTGTCGCCGAGCGTCGACCGCGACGGCAAGATCTCCGCCTGGCGCGGCCGCACCGAGGTCGTGCTCGAATCGCACGACTTCGCGGCCGCATCGAAGCTCGCCGGCCAGTTGAATCCGATGATGCAGGTGGGCAACGTCGCGTTCTCGCTGTCGCCCGAAGCGCAGCGCGCGGCCGAGCAGAAGCTCACGACGGAAGCGATCAAGGCGTTTCGCGCACGCGCCGAGGAGGCGACGCGCGCGTTCGGCTACAACAGCTATTCGATCCGCGACGTGAACGTCGGCAGCGGTCGCAACGTGCAGCCGTATCCGCGGATGTTCGCGATGGCCGCGCCCGCGATGGACAGCGCGAAGGTCAGCGCGCCGATCGCCGTCGAGGGCGGCAAGACGACCGTGACCGTCAACGTGAACGGCTCGGTGCAGATGAAGTGACGGCGGCGGCGCGCCGCATGCGGTCGAAAAAAACGCCGGCTCGTCGCCGGCGTTTTTTTTGCGTATTGCACATGTCGCGGTTTGCGGCGCCATGTCGCAGGCCGCGCGCGGTGCCTTGCGCTTGCGATCATGTGCCGCACATTGCGTGCATGTGCGATCGCGCACCACGTGCCCCTGCGTCTTGCGTCGCAATCGGCATACGCACAACCCGCCTGCCCACGCACGCCCGGCGATCGCGCAACCGCGGCCGCCGGACGCGGCACTCAGGCCGGCTTGGCTGCGCCGCCGCGCCGATACGCCCAGATCATCATCAGCACGCCCGCGATGATCATCGGCAGCGACAGCCACTGCCCCATCGACAGACCGAACGTCAGCAGGCCGAGAAAATCGTCCGGCTCGCGTGCGAATTCGACCGTGAAGCGCGCGAGACCGTAGCCGATCAGGAAGAGCGCCGAGATCGCGCCCATCGGTCGCGGCTTGCGCGAGAAGAACCACAGCACGAAGAAGAGCGCGATGCCTTCGAGCGCGATTTCGTAAAGCTGCGACGGATGGCGCGGCAGCATCTGGTGCGACAGGAACACCTCGTTCAGATTCCACTTCGCCGCGAGATCCTGGTGCGCGGCGAGCCACGCGGCATCGTCGCGCGATGCGCCTGGGAACAGCATCGCCCACGGTGCGTCGGGGCTCGTCACGCGGCCCCACAGCTCGCCGTTGATGAAGTTGCCGAGACGCCCGGCCGCGAGCCCCGTCGGCACCATCGGCGCGACGAAGTCCGTCACTTCGAGCCAGTGCCGCTTGCGCTGCCACGCGAACAGCATCATCGCCAACGTGACACCGAGGAAGCCGCCGTGGAACGACATCCCGCCTTCCCATACCCTGAAGACGTCGAGCGGATGCGTGAAGTAATACCCGGCCTTGTAGAACAGCACGTAGCCGAGCCGGCCGCCCAGCACGACGCCGAGCACGCCGTAGAACATCATGTCGTCGATGTCCTTCGCGGTCCATCCCTGCGCGGCGACGTGCGGCAGCTTGAGACGCAGCCGGCCGACGACGATCGCGAGGATGAAGCCGATGAGATACATGAGCCCGTACCAGCGCACGGCGAGCGGGCCGAGGTGAATCGCGACGGGATCGAAATTCGGATGAGTGATCATGAGTTAGCGTTGAAGGTTCTGAATCGATGCGGCTCGCACGGCGACGACAACGACGACGCGCATGCCGCGACCGCGGTTCGACGGGCGCGCCGCGCGAACGTTCACGGCCGCGTCGCGCGCGTGCCCGAACCCGGCCGGTCGACCGCGTCGGGCGGCGTGCCGAGCGGCGAAGCACGCCGCGCATCGCCGCGCACGACGTCGATGAAGCCCGCGAGCACGGGGCTCACGTCGTCCGTGCGCCACACGAGGCCTGTCTCGACGACGGGCGCCGCGCCGGCGAGCGCGCGGTAGACGACACCCGTGCGCCGCAGGTTACGCAGCGATTGCGGCACGAGTGCGACGCCCATGCCCGCGGACACGAGGCTGACGATCGTCTGCATCTGGATCGCCTCCTGGCCGATGCGCGGTGCGACGCCCGCCGCGCCGTAGCAGCCCGTAATGATGTCATAAAAGCCGGGCGCCAAACGACGCGGGAAGACGACGAGCGGCAGCGACGCGATATCGGCGATCCGCACGGGCGTGTCGTCCGCCGCCTCGGCGGCGTCGGCCGGCATCGCGACGACGAGCGGCTCGCGCAGCACGGGCAGATACGACAGCGACGCCGCATGCCTCGGCGGCACGGGCGGAATCACGAGCCCGGCGTCGATGCGGCCCGCGACGAGCTCCTCGAGCTGCACGTCGCTCGTCGCCTCGGTCAGTTGCAGCCGCACGTGCGGATAGCGCGCGCCGAACTCGCGCAGCAACTGCGGCAAGAGCCCGTAATCGGCCGTCGAAACGAACGCGAGCGCGAGCGATCCCGCCTCGCCGCGCGCGAGGCTCTGCGCGAGCGGCGGCAGCGCGTCGGCGGCGGCGATCAGCCGCCGCACGTCGGGCAACAGCGCCGCGCCGACCGCGGTCAGCTCGACCGAGCGCTTCGTGCGCGCGAACAGCGCGACGCCGAGCGCGTCCTCGAGCGCGCGGATCGCCTGCGACAGCGGCGGCTGCGTCATCGACAGGCGCTCGGCGGCGCGGCCGAAGTGCCGCTCGTCGGCGACGGCCACGAAATAGCGCCATTGACGTAGATCGGGGGTCAAATCACGCTCCTCACTCGCTTCGACACGCGGATTAATATGTATAGCGACCTAATGGATGATGAATAATATATTGGACATTCCCTAAGAGAAACTGCATTCTTGCCCACCTGAGCCGGACTGCGCCGATGCAGCGCGCCGCGCCGCCCCACAGTCAACCAGTCGATAGATGGAGTCCCCCATGTCGTACAACCGCCGCTCGAAGAACATCACGCAAGGCGTGGCCCGTTCGCCGAACCGCTCGATGTATTACGCGCTCGGCTATCAAAAGGACGATTTCGACAAGCCGATGATCGGCATCGCGAATGGCCACTCGACGATCACGCCGTGCAACGCCGGCCTGCAGCGCCTGTCGGACGCCGCGGTCGCGGCCGTGAAGGCGGCCGGCGCGAACCCGCAGATCTTCGGCACGCCGACGATCTCGGACGGCATGTCGATGGGCACCGAAGGGATGAAGTATTCGCTCGTGTCGCGCGAAGTGATCGCCGACTGTATCGAGACCTGCGTGCAGGGCCAGTGGATGGACGGCGTCGTCGTCGTGGGCGGCTGCGACAAGAACATGCCGGGCGGCATGATCGCGCTCGCGCGGATCAACGTGCCGGGCATCTACGTGTACGGCGGCACGATCCGCCCGGGCCACTGGAAGGGCAAGGACCTGACGATCGTGTCGTCGTTCGAGGCGGTCGGCGAGTTCACCGCGGGACGCATGTCGCAGGAAGATTTCGAAGGGGTCGAAAAGAACGCGTGCCCGACGACGGGCTCGTGCGGCGGGATGTACACCGCGAACACGATGAGCTCGTCGTTCGAGGCGCTCGGCATGTCGCTGCTGTATTCGTCGACGATGGCGAATCCCGATCAGGAAAAGGTCGACTCGGCCGCCGAATCGGCGCGCGTGCTCGTCGAAGCGGTGAAGAAGGACCTGAAGCCGCGCGACATCATCACGAAGAAGTCGATCGAGAACGCGGTGTCGGTGATCATGGCGACGGGCGGCTCGACGAACGCGGTGCTGCACTATCTCGCGATCGCGCACGCGGCCGAGATCGACTGGTCGATCGAAGACTTCGAACGCATCCGCAAGCGCGTGCCGGTGATCTGCGACCTGAAGCCGTCGGGCCAGTATGTCGCGACCGATCTGCACGCGGCGGGCGGCATTCCGCAAGTGATGAAGATCCTGCTCGACGCGGGCCTGCTGCACGGCGATTGCGTGACGATCACGGGCCGCACGATGGCCGAAGAGCTGAAGGACGTGCCGAGCGTGCCGCGCGCCGACCAGAAGGTGATCTACCCGATCGCCGACGCGCTGTACAAGGAAGGCCACCTCGCGATCCTGAAGGGCAACCTCGCCGAAGACGGCGCGGTGGCAAAGATCACCGGCCTGAAGAACCCGGTCATCACCGGCCCGGCCCGCGTGTTCGACGACGAGCAGAGCGCGCTGCAGGCGATCCTCGACGACAAGATCGGCGCGGGCGACGTCGTCGTGCTGCGCTACCTCGGCCCGCAAGGCGGCCCGGGGATGCCGGAAATGCTCGCGCCGACATCGGCGATCATCGGCAAGGGCCTCGGCGAATCGGTCGGCCTCATCACCGACGGCCGCTTCTCGGGCGGCACGTGGGGGATGGTGGTCGGCCACGTCGCGCCGGAAGCGTTCGCCGGCGGCACGATCGCGCTCGTTCAGGAAGGCGACTCGATCACGATCGACGCGCACAAGCTGCTGCTGCAATTGAACGTCGACGACGCCGAGCTGGCGCGCCGCCGCGCCGCGTGGAAGCAGCCGACGCCGCGTTACACGCGCGGCGTGCTCGCGAAGTATGCGGCGCTCGCCCGCCCGGCGAACAAGGGCGCGGTGACGGGCTGACGCGCGTACGCACGCCGGACCGGGGTCCGGCGCGTGCGCCCGGCGCGCGATGCACCTCGCATCGCGAAGCCGTGGCGGCGCAACGGCGCGACGGCGACGCGACAAAAAGCAACAAGACGACGAAGGGGGCGCGACATACTCGCGCCCCCTTTCCTCTTATAATGCGCGCACCGCCAAGCCGGACGCTGTTCCGGCGGAGACCAGCATGAACAGAACGACCTTGCGCCTGATGGCAATCGCGCTCGTTGCTGCGGCCGCACATGCGCATGCCCAGCAGGCCGATGGGCTCACGCTCGCGCAACACAAGAACTGCATGGCATGCCATGCAATCGACAAGACTTTGATGGGACCGTCGTTCCACGCGATCGCCGACAAATATGCAGCGCGCGGCGACGCCGCCGGCTATCTCGCGCAGACGATCGTCAAGGGCAGCGTCGGCGTGTGGGGCAACGTGCCGATGCCCGCGAACACGCAACTGACGAGCGCCGAAGCCGGCACGCTCGCGCATTGGGTCCTGTCGCTCAAGTAAGCCGAATCGAGAGGCGCCGCCGATGGCGCCCGTGACACGGTTGCGCGCAACGACTCCGGTTGCACGGCTCAGGCCTCGCACCGCCGCGTGACGCGCGGCGGGAAAGCCGGGTCGGCCCGCCCATCGTCCTTCAAGCGATGTCGCCCGATCCGGGCTCGTTGCGGCGGGCAAGCGCCGCGCCGACTTCCTCCGTCACCCAACCGGCGACCTCGGTCTCGAGCGCAAGCGCCACTTCGCGCGCGATCTGGCCGACAAGCCAGCCCGCATGGTCCTGCAGCGCATCGCGGCAACGCGCCTCGATGAGGCCGCGCCCTTCCACCGTCAGATAGTGGGTCATTCGGCTCTTCAGCCGCTCGGCGATCTGCTGCGCTTCGAGGCTCGCGACGAACGACGGCCTGGCGTCCGCCGCATCGGGCGTCGACGACGGCAGCGCAGCGGGCGGCGCAAGATCCGGCGCGGGGTGCGCGGCGGGCAGCTCGTCCGCGTACGTCGCGGGTGCGGCATACGCGGTCGGCAGTTCGGGCACGAACGGCTCCGGCGTCGACACGAACGGCGGCTCGGCATGCGTCGGCGTGCTCGCCGCTTCCGATGACGGCAACGGTGCGACGGGCGCCGCGCCGCCGACCTTCGCGCTCGCGGCACCGGCCGACACGCCCGCCTGCGCGTGCTCGGCGACGGGCTGCCGCGCGAGCGCCGGATTGCCGGGCACGAGCACGTCGGTCAGCACGGGAATCGACAATTCGTTGGCTTCGACCACGTTGTCCTCCGTCCGCTCGGGCTAGCCGCCCTGCTTGTGGTTGTTGAGCGCGTAGCCTCGGTCGCGGTAGAACCGGTACCGGTCGCGCCCGGCCGCGAGCTCGTCGGGCGCGTTGCCGACCAATTCGAGCAGGCGATCGAAACGCGCGAACTGCGTCGGCACATCCGCGCCCAGGTTCAGCAGGATCTGGTAATGCGGCGCGCGCTCGAGGTCCGCGGTCAGCACGATCGGCGTATTCGCCGCGTGTGCGTTGTCGATCGCGCAATGCGGAATGAAATCGAGCGGCGAGAACGTCCACAGACGCTCGTCGAGCGCGCGCAGCCGCGCGGGCTCCGCGCACACGACGACGGGCTGCCCCGCCTGATACGCCTTGCGCAGCAGCCGGCACGCGTACGCGAGCGAATCGCCGACGTTCGTATGGAAATCGATCCGCGTCATCGCTCGCCGCGCCCCGCCGTGCCGGTCGTCGAACGCTGCGCCATCACGCGCCGGCGCGGTCGATCAGGAACTGCGCGAGGAGCGGCACGGGGCGGCCCGTCGCACCCTTCGCCGCGCCGCTCTTCCACGCGGTGCCCGCGATGTCGAGGTGCGCCCACGGATAACCGTCCGCGAAACGCGACAGGAAGCACGCGGCCGTCACGCTGCCTGCCGGGCGGCCGCCGATGTTCGCGAGATCCGCGAAGTTCGACTTCAATTGATCCTGATACTCGTCGTCGAGCGGCAGGCGCCACGCCGGATCGCCCGCCTCGCGCGACGCGTCGAGCAGCTCGCCCGCGAGCGCGTCGTCCTTCGAGAAGAGGCCGGTGTTGTGGTGGCCGAGCGCAATGATGCACGCGCCCGTCAGCGTCGCGACGTCGATCACCGCGGCGGGCTTGAAGCGCTCCGCGTACGTGAGCGCGTCGCACAGGATGAGGCGCCCTTCCGCGTCGGTATTGAGCACCTCGATCGTCAGGCCCTTCATGCTCGTGACGATGTCGCCCGGCTTGTTCGCGTTGCCGGCCGGCATGTTCTCGCAGGTCGGCACGATCGCGACGACGTTGATCTTCAGGCCCATTTCGGCGACCGCGCGGATCGTGCCGAGCACCGAGCCCGCGCCGCACATGTCGTACTTCATCTCGTCCATGCCCTCGCCCGGCTTCAGCGAAATGCCGCCCGAGTCGAACGTGATGCCCTTGCCGACGAGCACGACGGGCGCCGCCTTCGCGGCCGCGCCCTGATACTGCAGCACAATGAATTGCGGCGGCTCGATCGAGCCCTTCGCGACCGACAGGAACGAGCCCATCTTGAGCGCCTGGACCTGCTTCATGCCCAGCACGTCGACCTTCAGGCCCCAGTCCTTCGCGAGCTTCTTCGCGGTGCTCGCGAGGTAGGCCGGCGTGCAGACGTTGCCCGGCAGGTTGCCGAGGTCACGCGTCAGGTCCATCCCGTTCGCGAGCGCGACGGCCCGCTTCGCGGCGACCTTCGCCGCCTTGCCGTCGGCCGGATCGACGCTGAACACGATACGCTTGAGCGCCTGCGCGCTCGCGTCCGGCTTGCTCTTCATCTGCGAGAACTTGTACGTCTCATTGCGCAGCGCGAGAATCGCCGAGCGCACGCCCCAGTCGGACGCGCGCTCGGGCACGGGCAACTGCGCGAGCGTGAACGTGACCTGGACCACCTTCGTGCCGAGCAGCGCGCGCCACGCGGCCTTGACGGCGTCGTTGTAGGCTTTCTGGCTGAAAGCATCCTGCTTGCCCAGGCCGACGAGCAGCACGCGCGACGCGCCGATGCCCGAAACCTCGTGCAAGAACAAGGTTTTGCCGAGCTTGCCGTCCACGTCGCCCGCCTTGATGACGCGCGAGACGAGGCCCTTCGTCGCTTCGTCGATGTCGAGCGCCGCGCCGGACAAGGTTTGCGCCTCGAACACGCCGAGTACGATGCAGTCGGATTTCCCCGTCAGGAAGCCGTTCGCCGTGCCTTTGCTCCAATCACAGCCTTTTATGCTAAAGTCCATCGCGCTTGTCCTCGGATAAAATCTGGGCTAAGGATGAAAGCCGCAATTATCCGCTATTTTTCCCGTGCGGCGTGAGCGCCCCCCACTCGTGCGCTGTTTCCCGCCCTCTTCGCATCAATAATGATCTTCGAACGCTCCCTCCAGCGCGAGCTTGCGTACACCGCCGGCGCCGTTTTCATGGTGCTGCTCACGATCATGCTGACGTCGATGATGATCCGCATCGTCGGCTACGCCGCGTCCGGCGAGGTGAACCCGAAGGACGTGCTGGTCCTGATCGGCCTCACCGTGATCGGCTATCTCGCGATGATCCTCGTCGGCACGCTGTTCGTGTCGATCCTGTTCGTGCTCACGCGCTGGTACAAGGATTCCGAAATGGTCGTCTGGCTCGCGTCCGGCGTGAGCCTCACGCGGCTCATCAAGCCGATCGGCGTGTTCGCGACGCCGATCGTGCTCCTGATCGCCTTCTTCGCCTTCGTCGGCTGGCCGTGGTCGAACCAGCAGAGCAAGCTCATCAAGGCGCGCTTCCAGCAGCGCGACGAGGTGTCCTTGCTCGCGCCCGGCCAGTTCCGCGAGTCCGCCGCGAACAACCGCGTGTTCTTCATCGAGAAGATGTCGCCCGACCAGGCCAAGGTGCAGAACGTGTTCGTCACGACGACCGAGCACGGCAAGGTGAACGTCGTCGTGTCGCAGACGGGCCATACCGAGACGATGAAGAACGGCGACCGCTTCATCGTGCTCGAGAACGGCCGCCGCTACGACGGCGTGCCGGGCCAGCCGAACTTCAAGATCATGGAGTTCGAGCGCTACGGCGTGAAGATCCAGAGCAAGCAGATCGTCAGCCAGCCGACGACGACGGGCACGTCGACGATCGACCTGCTGCGCAATCCGACCAACCAGAATCTCGCCGAATTCGCGTGGCGCGCCGGGCTGCCGCTCATCGCGATCAACCTGATGATCCTCGCGATCCCGCTCGCGTATCAGAACCCGCGCCGCGGCCGGACCGTGAACCTCGTGATGGCCGTGCTGATCTACCTCACCTATTCGAACCTGCTGAACGTCGTCCAATCGCAAATGGAACGGGGCAAGCTCCCGTTCGGCATCGGGCTCATCGGGCTGCACGTCGTCGTCGCCGGAGTCGTCGCGTTCCTGTTCTGGCTGCGCGTGCGCAACAGGCCGTTGTTCTCGCGCGCCGCGTTCGGCCGCTCGCAGGGGGTCTGACTGATGCGCCTCTACGAGAAGTACTTCGCGCGGCAGATCTACATCACGTTCGTCTTCGTGTTGTTCGCGTTCTCCGGACTGTTCTTCTTCTTCGACCTGATCAGCGAGCTGAACTCGGTCGGCCACGGCAACTACAAGTTCGGCTACGCGGTGCTGCGCGTCGCGCTGCAGGCGCCGTCGCGCTTCTACGAAATCATCCCGGTCGCGGCGCTGATCAGCTCGATCTACGTGTTCGCGCAGATGGCCGCGAACTCCGAGTTCACGATCTTCCGCGTGTCCGGCCTCGCGACGAACCAGGCGCTGCGCTCGCTCATCAAGATCGGCGTGCCGATCGTCATCGCGACCTACCTGATCGGCGAATTCATCGGCCCGTACTCGGACCAGTTGTCCGAGCGCGTGCGGCTCGAGGCGCTCGGCTCGTCGGTGTCGACGAACTTCGCATCGGGCGTCTGGGTGAAGGACACGCTGACCGCGCGCGACAACGGCGAGCCCGTCACGCGCTTCGTCAACGTCGGCCAGCTATCGCCCGATTCGACGATCAGCGACGTGCGGATCTACGAGTTCGATTCGAAGTTCAATCTGCAGAACGTGCGGATCGCGAAGCGCGGCCGCTATCAGCCGCCCGGCCACTGGCTGCTGACGGACGTCACCGACACGCAGCTCACGAACCTGTCGGGCGCGGGCAGCCGGCCGGCCGACGCGCTGAACCCCGTCTACCGCGCGCAGCAGGTTACGCTGCCGCAGTATTCGCTGCGCTCGGACCTGACGCCGCAGATCCTGTCGGTGCTGCTCGTGTCGCCCGAGCGGATGTCGCTCTTCAACCTGTTCCGCTACATCCAGCATCTGAAGGAAAATCAGCAGGACACGCAGCGCTACGACATCGCGCTGTGGCGCAAGCTGCTGTATCCGTTCGCGGTGTTCGTGATGCTCGTGCTGTCGCTGCCGTTCGCGTATCTGCATACGCGCGCGGGCGTCGTCGGCGTGAAGGTGTTCGGCGGGATCATGCTCGGGATGAGCTTCCAGCTCTTCAACACGCTGTTCTCGCATATCGGCACGCTGAACACGTGGCCCGCGCCGCTGACGGCCGCGCTGCCCGGCTGCATCTATCTGGCGCTCGGCCTCTTCGCGCTGAAGTGGGTCGACCGGCACTGAACGCGTGCGCGCGTCATTGGAGGGCGCGATGAACAAACACGGAATCGTCCTTTTCGGCCACGGCGCGCGCGACGCGCGCTGGGCCGAGCCGTTCGAGCGCCTCGCGGCGAAGCTGCGCGCGGCGCGCGGCGCCGATGCGCCCGTCGTGCTCGCGTTCCTCGAATTGATGGAGCCGTCGCTGATCGGCGCGACGGCCGGGCTCGCCGCGCAGGGCTGCGGCACGATCACCGTGGTACCGGTGTTCTTCGGCCAGGGCGGCCACATTCGCCGCGATCTGCCGCAGTTGATCGACGCGTGCCGCGCCGCGCATCCGGCCATCGACATCCGCTGCGTGACGGCCGTCGGCGAAGACGGCGCGGTGCTCGACGCAATCGTCGCGTACTGCCTGCAGCAAAGCGCTGATCCCGCGCGTTGACCGCGCCCCGCTTCCGATTGCGGCCGCCGACGCCGCAGTGACACAAAAAAACGCCGGCTCGTCGCCGGCGTTTCGTTTGGGCCTGCTGTTTCTCGTCGATTCAGCGTGGCGGCGCAAGCCGCTTTCAGGCCGCGTTGCGCATCCCGTCCTTGCTCTCGTCCTTGTTCTCGTCCGATTCGTCGCCCGCGCGCCGCACACGCTCCGCGAACGCGTCGCCAATCATCAGAAGACTCGGCTGTGCCGGATCGAGCCACGCTTGCGCCGCGCCCGCCGCCATATCGGCGAGCGTGAGCGTCAGCGTGCGCTCGCGCGGCGTGCTGCATGCCTCGACGATCGCGACGGGCGTCGCGCCCGCGCGGCCCGCGTCGATCAGCTGCTGCGCGATCCCGGGCGCGCTGTCGCGGCCCATGTAGTAGACGAGCGAATCCGCGTTCACCTGCTCGCGGATTTCGTCGCTGCCGGGCGCGCGGCTCTTCGTCGCAAACGCGACACTGCGCGCGACGCCGCGCAGCGTCAGCGAGCGCTTGAGCGTCGCGGCGCTCGCGAGCGCCGCGGTGATGCCCGGCACGACCTCGTAGTCGACGCCCGCCGCTTCGAGCGCGCGCATCTCCTCGTCCGCGCGGCCGAACAGCATCGGATCGCCGCCCTTCAGCCGCACGACGACCGCGTGCTCGCGTGCCGCGTCGACGATCTGCTTGTTGATGAAGTGCTGCGCGGTCGAGCGCTGCCCGCAGCGCTTGCCGACCGCGATCTTCCGCGCGCGCGGCGCGTAATCGAGCATCGCCGGCTCGACGAGCGCGTCGTGCAGCACGACATCGGCCTCGCCGAGCAGACGCGCGCCGCGCACCGTGATGAGGTCCGCCGCACCCGGTCCGGCGCCGATCAGATACACCTTACCCATTTGCATCGATCCCCTTCGTGCACGTGTGCCGGCCGGCGCCGCCGATGCGGCGCGCGACGTCACGCGGAAAACGCACGAATCATACCCGCTGCGACCGTATGATGGGTCGCCTCGTCGATCAGCACGAACGCACCCGTGCCCGGATGCGCGTCGTACGTGTCGCAGACGATCGGCTTTTGCAGCGTCAGCGCGACGCGGCCGATGTCGTTCATCTTCAGATCGTGGCGGTCGGTCGCGTGCGACAGCGTGTGCACGTCGAGCACCTGCTTGACCGCGCCGATCTTCGTGAACACCGTGCTCGTCGTCTGCTTCAGCAAATACTTGCGTTGCGACGACAGCGGCGTCTCGTCGAACCAGCAGAGATCCGCCTCGAGCTTCTTCGCCGGCTCGACGGGCGCCGCGCGCGGCACGAACGTATCGCCGCGCGACACGTCGACGTCTTCCGCGAGTCGGATCGTCACCGTCTGGCCCGCGAACGCGTGCTCGACCGACGCCGTACCGCCCGGCACCGGCGCGACGATCTCGGCGACCGTCGCGTCGCGATTCGACGGCAGCACGACGATCTCGTCGCCGACCTTCACCTCGCCCGCTTCGATGCGGCCCATGTAGCCGCGGAAATCGTCGGCCGAGCTGCCGTCCTGGCGCGCGACCCATTGCACCGGGAAGCGCAGCGCGTCGCCCGCCTGCGTCTCGACGGGCAGCGCCTCGAGAACGTTCAGGAGCGGCTCGTCCGCGTACCACGGCATCCGCTCGCTCGCCGCGACGATGTTGTCGCCCTTCAGCGCCGACACCGGCACGAAGCGCACGTCGGTCAAGCCGAGCTGCTGCGCGAGCTTCACGTACGCATCGCGAATCTCGTTGAAGCGCGTCTCGCTGTAGTCGACGAGATCCATCTTGTTGATCGCGACGATCACGTGCTGCAGGTCGAGCAGCTTGACGATCGCGCTGTGGCGCTTCGTCTGCGGCAGCAGTTGCGCGGCGCCGTCGTCGAACGTCACGCGCGTCGCATCGATGAGGATGATCGCCGCGTGCGCGGTCGACGCGCCCGTCACCATGTTGCGCGTGTACTGCTCGTGGCCCGGCGTGTCGGCGATGATGAACTTGCGCTTCGCGGTCGCGAAGTAGCGGTACGCGACGTCGATCGTGATGCCCTGCTCGCGCTCGGCCTCGAGGCCGTCCGTCAGCAGCGCGAGATCGAGCTCGTCGCCGACCGTACGCTTGTTCTTCGCGCGCGACAGCGCCGACAGCTGGTCGGACAGCACCGCCTTGCTGTCATAGAGCAGGCGGCCGATCAGCGTGCTCTTGCCGTCGTCGACGCTGCCCGCCGTGATGAAGCGCAGCACGCCGAGGTCTTCGTTGTTGTCGATGATGCTCATGATGTGGATGTCCTCGCGTGCGTCAGAAATAGCCCTGCTTCTTGCGCTGCTCCATCGCGGCTTCGGACGCCTGATCGTCCATCCGCGTCGCGCCGCGCTCGGTGATCTCGGTCACCGCCGTCTCCGCGATGA
>NZ_LOVS01000114.1:0-3121 GCF_001523835.1 Burkholderia sp. ABCPW 14
TTCTGATCGTCCAAGCGAAACGACACCAAGCGCATATCGCTCAGCACGTCCGGCCCGAGCACGTAGGGCGTGCGCATCGCGTCCTGATAGATCAAATCCACGACTTGAGCGACCGTCACGAACCGCAGATCAAACGCCGTACCGCGCACATGCTTCAACGGCATGACGACCGGCGCAACCGACGACGCCGACGCCGCCGACGCCGCCACAGTCGCCAAGCTCGGATCGGCCGGCAGCGTCGGTAACGGAGGCACCGCGCCAGCAGCGACACCCGCATACAGCACCATGCTCCCAACAAGCGCCCTCAATCGCATCATCTTGCCCTCCCGCCTTGTTCTGTTTTCCCCGCCCGCGCGCCGGTCCAACCGCTCACCATCTTTCCGTCAACGTCGCCCGTCAGCCGCACGCCCTCACCGCGAAAATCCGCACCAGAAACCACACGCAACCGACCATCCGTCGCGGCCAGCACGACGTAACCCGCACTGCCGATCGCGTAACGCCCTGCAACGCGCCAATCTGGCGACTGCGCCGCCGCACTGGCCGACTGATGCGACGGCGAGGACCGCGACGACGGCGCTGTCGTCGCAACTGGCGTGGAAGCCTCCATTCCGGGCGTAATCCCGAAGCCGCCGCGCGCGTTATGGAAGATCTTCACCGCGAGCACGATGAACAGCGCCGACGCCACCGGCACGACAAACAACGCCTTTGGAATGACCGCCTGTTTCTTCGTGTGGACTTCGGCGCTCGTGTAGAGCTTGAACACCTCACGCGGATAAGGCCATTGCCGTTTCACCGCGTCTTTCAGGCTGCTCGGGTTGTGGCAATGGTCCCACTCGTACAGCATCGCGCGCTTGAGCCCGAACAGGTTGCGCACATGGATATGCCGCCCGACCAGATCGCGAACCGTCTTGCTGATCCGCTGCGGATGCTGCGTGATGAGGATGAAGTCGACGCCCTTGTGACGATGCACGTGCAGTTGCTCCACGTCCGGCGTCGACCTTTGGCTGACCGTCGTCGGCGGGTAGATGCGTTGCGCCTCATCGATCACGATCAAGTCGTGCGCCTCGGCCTTTTCGTGCCACTGGCGCAACCACGGCTCGTCAATCTCAACGTGCTCGATTGCCAGATCGCGAATGCCGTCGACCAGCACACGACGCCCCTTCGCAATCTTCGTCAGCAGCCAGACCGCGTGCAGCGTCTTACCACTCCCCGGAACCCCCGTAATCAGCGTGATCATTTGCTGAACACCATTTTTGTTGTGGACGTGAGCATGTAGAACGACACGCGCGCAGAGAGCCCACCGAGCACATAGGCGATGCCGTCGCCCACACCACCGAGTGCGAGCACGTTTGCGATATCGGCGCTCAAACCGCCCACGCTCGCACTCATCCATTGCACCACCTGATCGAACGCGAGATCGATTCCCGTGATCGTCACAAGACCAATGCCGAGCGCAACCAGTACACGCGTAACGATCGGCCCGACCAGCGACACCAGCAAACTCGCCCAACTCATGCCATCAACCCCATGATGAAGATCAAGCCAGCAAGCAGCGCGCACCCCAACAGAATCAGCGGACGCAGCTTGATCGCGAAATCACAGATCGGCTCGTAACTAAACGAGAGATCACCACCGAAAACCGTGACGTGACGCGGCGGCGGACACACGCCATTCCGCAAGCCAACCGAGACGGGCGAAAGCGAAATACTCTTTGAATCGCGGTTCAGCGGCACATCGTTCGCACTGCCGAGCGGTGCGCATCCGGACGCATCAGGATGCAGCGCGCACACATCGGGCGGCGGTAGCGGCTTGCCGCCACCGTCCCCGGGATTCGTGCCAGTGCCGGGGCTCGTGCCAGTGCCGAGGCTCGTGCCAGTGCCGGGGCTCGTGCCAGTGCCGGGGCTCGTGCCGGTGCCGGGGCTCGTGCCGGTGCCGGGGTTCGTGCCGGTGCCGGGGTTCGTGCCAGTGCCAGGGTTGCCGTTCGGCATCGGAAGCCTCGCCGATCCGCCGCCCGGACTCACTGATGCGAATTCGTCCACACTCGGTACCCACTGGGGATTCCTCCGATTCCAGTCGCTCACGTCGTCCGCACTAATCGGATAGGCCGGATCGAACGGCACGCCTTGATAACCGGGCTGAGTGCTCGCCTGTTGCCACAACGCGTTAGCCAGCGCCGCAACAATCGTCGGATTGATCGGCTTTGACCGCTCCGATTCCGGGAGCGACTTCAGGGCGTCCGACGCGGTTTGAGAGTGCCCTTGTTCACGGTAGTTTGGCTCACGCTCGCATTTCCGATATATGTCGCTGAGAAAAGCGGTGAGTCGGTTGCCATAGATAAGGAAGTCCTGTGGAAACTTTTTTACGGCAATCGAATGAGAACCCATGACATTACCACCATGACGGGGCCCGTCCTGATTGGGATCGGGCCAGCAAGTAGCGCCATCCGTGTTACCTGTACAAGCGTAGTGCCAATAGACGTAGCCATCGGTCGGGCAAGGCGCGTTAGCGTTCCCCGTTGCCTTAGCCACTTCCTCAATCGTGAGCGACGGTTTGCTCGGAAATACCCAGCGAATCAAACCGTCGAGCGCAACCTGTACGGACGCACCAACTACAGCACCGATCGCTGAGCACGCGGCAACACCAAGAAACCCACTTCCCACCGCACAAGCAGCCGTCGCCAGCCCACCGGCAACCGTACCGCCCACGCTAGTGATCGTATTGATGTGCGCAATCGTCGCCTCCGCTACCGCGCCCAAAGCGTCATGCCCCCGTTTCGCCTCGGTCGCAGCAATCACGCCCGCCAACTGCATCGAAGCACGCGATTCCGTAGCGGCCGCCACGCGATCGAGCGGCGGCGTCGCGTCGGTCGCCTCGACCACACGATCGAGCGGCCCCGCGGGTTTAGCGATCGTTCCCGGCTCGACCACGACATTTCCATGCGGATCGAAATGCACTCGCGCCGGAGCAGGTGCCGGCGCGGGACTCGGCGGCGCAGCCGCTGTCGCCGTCGCAAGCGAAGCAATCAGCAAAGCCACGATAAGAAGGTGCGCAAGCCTCATGACATCAAAATCAATCCGGCCGTATAGATGGTCCCGACGACCACCACGAACTGAATGCAGTA
>NZ_LOVS01000115.1:0-24918 GCF_001523835.1 Burkholderia sp. ABCPW 14
GCGATTCGATGCCAATTCCGCCGGCAAGATACTCGTCTACGATGCGCTGCCTGAACTGCTCGTTGTACTTCGTCATGAAAAACACCCCAAAGGTTGGATCGGTGTCCAACTTTTGGGGTGCAGTTCACAGGCCGCCTTTCTGATCATCTTCGCGCCACGGGAGCGCGTCAGCGCATCACGCGAACGCCGTCTGCGCGTCGAAGCCGAAACCCGTCGGCGCCGCCTTCGGATCGTCGAACGTGACGATTTCGTACGCGTCCTCGTGCGCGAGCAATTCGCGCAGCAGCGCGTTGTTCAGCCCGTGGCCCGACTTGTACGCCGTGTACGACGCGAGGAGCGGATGTCCGACCACGTACAGGTCGCCAATCGCGTCGAGCATCTTGTGCTTCACGAACTCGTCGTCGAAGCGCAGCCCGTCGTTGTTCAGGATGCGGTACTCGTCGAGCACGATCGCGTTGTCCATGCTGCCGCCGCGTGCGAGGCCCAGCTCGCGCAGCATCTCGGCTTCGTGCGCGAAGCCGAACGTGCGCGCGCGCGCGATCTCGCGCACGTACGACGTGTTCGCGAAATCGACCTCGAGTTCCTGGCCCGTCTTGTCGACGGCCGGATGCCGGAAGTCGATCGTGAACTTCAGCTTGAAGCCGAAGTACGGATCGAGACGCGCGAACTTGTCGCCGTCGCGGATTTCGACCGGCTTCTTCACCTTGATGAAGCGCTTCGGCGCGTTCTGCTCCTCGATGCCGGCGGACTGAATCAGGAACACGAAGGTCGCCGCGCTGCCGTCCATGATCGGGATTTCCTCGGCCGTCACGTCGACATAGAGATTGTCGATGCCGAGGCCGGCACACGCCGACATCAGGTGCTCGACGGTCGACACGCGCACGCCATCCTTCTGCAGCACCGACGCGAGCCGCGTGTCGCCGATCGACATCGCCGAGGCGGGGATGTCGACAGGTGTGGGCAGGTCGACGCGTGAGAAGACGATGCCCGTGCCCGGCGCGGCGGGACGGAGCGTCAGTTCAATCTTGCGGCCCGAGTGGAGACCGATACCGACGGTCTTCACGATCGATTTGATGGTGCGCTGCTTCAGCATGGTGTTCTTCGTCTTGATTGAGGATTTCAATCAGGAGTTATATTCGATAGAGGAGATTATAGCGTAAATCCCTATTTCGCGTCGTGATGATCGACGTTT
Source organism: Burkholderia sp. ABCPW 14 (assembly GCF_001523835.1). Taxonomy (NCBI): domain Bacteria; kingdom Pseudomonadati; phylum Pseudomonadota; class Betaproteobacteria; order Burkholderiales; family Burkholderiaceae; genus Burkholderia; species Burkholderia sp. ABCPW 14. Next base: position 1,193 of record NZ_LOVS01000115.1, read on the forward strand.
CAAACTGTTTCGACGCATTACCCGGCAGCAATGCGAGACGGGCCGACGCCCGGAACGGAGGCGTTCCCGGTCGTCAGCCCGTGTTACAACTGCGCATCGGCCGCGCCACGGCGTTGCCGGAAGGCAACGCCGCACGCGTCTTTCAGCGCGTCAAACTCGCCAGCACGCTTGCCGCATCGCTGACTTCGAACTTGCCCGGCGCTTCGACGAATAGCGTCTTGACCACGCCATCGTCGATCACCATCGCGTAGCGTCGCGAGCGAATCCCCATGCCACGCGCCGACAGGTCCTGCGTCAGTCCCAGCGCATGAGTGAAAGCCGCGCTGCCGTCCGCCACCATGCGCACCTTGCCCGCGGTGTGCAGATCGCGTCCCCAAGCGCCCATCACGAATGCGTCGTTGACGGCAACGCACCAGATCTCGTCGATGCCCGCCGAGCGCAATTGCTCGGCATGCGCGACGTAACCCGGCACATGCTGCGCCGAACAGGTCGGCGTGAACGCGCCCGGCAATCCGAAGATCACCACGCGCCTACCCGCCGTCTGCTCGCGCACGCTGAAGGCGTTCGGCCCCAGCGTGCAGCCCGCGCGTGCATCGTCGAAATACTCGAAGAGCTCCGCGTCGGGCAGCGTGTCGCCCACTCGAATCATGCCTGGTCCTTCAAAGCGATACGGTCGTTCGCAACAAACGACACGGCCCGACCCAGCCTCGCGCGAGCGAAGAGGGCAACTTGCCCGGCCCGGCGTCGCGAGCGACGCGGCCTGTCGTCAGCCGTTTCATCCATCACGTCGGCTCGTGCCGCGCGCTGCGTTGCGCGGCGCGAAACCTCGCGCGTCAGTCGGCCTGCTTGCGCAGGAATGCCGGGATGTCGTACGTGTCGACACCCTTCTCCTGCAGCGCCTGCACGTGCGATGCGGCCGTCTCGCGCGAATTGCGCCACACGGCCGGCGTGTCGAACGCGCCGTAATCGCCCGTGTTCACGTGATGCGAAGACGCGTAGCCGTGCGACACCGCGCCGACCGGCTGGTTGTCCGTGCCGGTGCGCAGGAGCGTCATCGGCGCGGACTGCTGCTTCTTCGCCGCACGGCCGAGGCCCGTCGCGACGACCGTCACGCGCAGCGCGTCGCCCATCGCGTCATCGTACACCGCACCGAAGATCACGGTCGCGTCGTCGGCCGCGTAGCTCTTGATCGTGTTCATCACTTCGCGCGTTTCCGACAGACGCAGCGAACGGCTCGACGTGATGTTGACGAGCACGCCGCGCGCGCCCGACAGATCGACGCCTTCGAGCAGCGGGCTCGCGACCGCCTGCTCGGCCGCAAGACGCGCGCGATCGACGCCGGCAACCGTCGCCGTGCCCATCATCGCCTTGCCCTGCTCGCCCATCACCGTCTTCACGTCTTCGAAGTCGACGTTCACGAGACCGTCGACGTTGATGATCTCGGCAATGCCCGCGACCGCGTTGTTGAGCACGTCGTCGGCACACTGGAAGCACTTGTCCATCTCGGCGTCGTCGCCCATCACCTCGAACAGCTTGTCGTTCAGGACGACGATCAGCGAGTCGACGTGATCCTCCAGTTGCTGCGAGCCTGCTTCCGCGACGCGCATCCGCTTGCCGCCTTCGAACTCGAACGGCTTGCTGACGACGCCGACGGTCAGAATGCCCATCTCCTTCGCGATCTGCGCGACGACCGGAGCCGCGCCCGTGCCGGTGCCACCGCCCATGCCGGCCGTGATGAACACCATGTGCGCGCCGCGCAGCGCGTCGGAGATGCGCTCGCGCGCTTCTTCGGCTGCCGCACGCCCCATCTCCGGCTTCGCGCCGGCGCCGAGGCCGGTGTTGCCGAGCTGGATCACGGACGGCGCACGCGCGCGCGACAGCGCCTGCGCGTCGGTGTTCATCACGATGAAATCGACGCCCTGCACGCCTTTGTTGATCATGTGCTGCACCGCGTTGCCGCCTGCGCCGCCAACGCCGATCACCTTGATGATCGTGCCGTTGGTCTCGGTTTCCAGCATTTCGAATTCCATTGTTGCCTCCGTCAAGAAAAGAACTGCTACTCGGCCGTTATTCGGCGGAAGATCGGGCAACCTTCCGTCGCGCGCCGGCCGCCGGCACCGGCGCGAATTTCGAAATCGTTCCAAGAAAACGCTGGACCGCCCCAGGTTTTCTTGACCCCTCGGGTGACCTGGCGCACAGCGCCAGGTCTTGGGGGCATTTAAAAGTTACTCAGGAACCACTCCTTCATCCGCGAAAAGATTTGTCCCGCGGAACCGGATTGCACGGCGACCTTGCGGCCGCGCATCCGCTGAGCACTGCCTTCGACGAGCAGACCCATCGCCGTCGAATAGCGCGGATTGCGCACGACGTCCGCGAGGCCGCCCGCGTATTCCGGCGCGCCGATGCGCACCGGCTTCAGGAATATGTCTTCGCCCAGCTCGACCATGCCGGGCATCATCGCAGCACCGCCTGTCAGCACAACACCGGAACTGAGTAACTCTTCGTAACCGGACTCGCGCACGACCTGCTGCACGAGCGAGAACAGCTCTTCGACGCGCGGCTCGACGACGGCCGCGAGCGCCTGCCGCGACAGCGTGCGCGGACCACGCTCGCCGAGGCCCGGCACTTCGACCATCTCGTCCGGATCGGCGAGCGCCTGCTTCGCGATCCCGTAGCCGACCTTGATGTCTTCCGCGTCCGGCGTCGGCGTGCGCAGCGCCATTGCGATGTCGCTCGTGATCTGGTCGCCCGCGATCGGAATCACCGCCGTGTGGCGGATCGCGCCTTCCGCGAAGATCGCGATGTCGGTCGTGCCGCCGCCGATGTCGACGAGCACGACGCCGAGATCCTTCTCGTCTTCCGTCAGCACCGCGAGCGACGATGCGAGCGGTTGCAGGATCAGGTCGTTCACTTCGAGCCCGCAGCGGCGCACGCACTTGACGATATTCTGCGCGGCGCTCACCGCGCCCGTCACGATGTGCACCTTCACCTCGAGGCGGATGCCGCTCATGCCGATCGGCTCGCGCACGTCCTCCTGGCCGTCGATGATGAATTCCTGCGTGAGGATGTGCAGCACCTGCTGGTCGGTCGGGATGTTGATCGCCTTCGCGGTTTCGATCACGCGCGCGACGTCGGTCTGCGTGACCTCCTTCTCCTTGATCGCGACCATCCCGCTCGAGTTGAAGCTGCGGATGTGGCTGCCGGCGATGCCAGTGAAGACGTTGGTGATCTTGCAATCAGCCATCAGCTCGGCTTCCTCGAGCGCGCGCTGAATCGATTGCACGGTGGCCTCGATGTTCACCACCACGCCTTTCTTCAGCCCCTTCGACTCGCTCTGGCCGAGGCCGATGACCTCATAGTGGCCCTCGCCCTTCAGCTCGGCGACGACGGCCACCACCTTCGACGTGCCGATGTCGAGGGCAACCAGCAGATCCTTGTAGTCTTTGCTCATAGAGTGCTCTTGCGTGTGATGTCGTGTTACTTCTTGCCCTTGTCGGTGTCGCTCAGGAACCGCATGCCCGCCGCGCGGATCGCGAATCCGTTCGGATAACGCAGATCCGCGTACTCGATGTCCCTGCCCCAGCGCTGCGTGACGGACGGCCACGCAGCGACGAGGCGCTGAATCCGATCGGGCAGCGAATCGCTGTTGCGCTCCCGGCCGAGTTCGACCTGCATGCCGTTCGACAGCTTCACCGTCCACGCGTAGCGCGGCGACAGCGTCACTTCCTCCGGCGTCGCGTGAATCGGCGCAAACCATTTCGCGAAGTCGCGATAGCGCGCGACGACTTCCTTCGCGCTGCCCTCGGGCCCGTCGAACACGGGCAGTTCTTCGTCGAGCTCGCCCTGGTTCGCCGTGAAGAGCTCGCCGTCGACGCTCACGAGCTGGTCGTTGCCCCACGTCCCGAGCGGCTTGTACTCCTCGAGCGTGACGGCGAGCGCGTTTGGCCACACCCGGCGCACGCTCGCGTGGCGCACCCACGGCATCTGCTCGAACGCGCCCCGCGCGAGGTCGAGATCGACGGTGAAGAAGTTGCCCTTCAGCCGCCCGACGACGCCTGCGCGCACGGTCGGCGCGTTGATGTGCTCGGTGTCGCCGTCGATCCGGATCTCGCGCAGCGCGAATGCCGGGCGCTGGATCAGCCAGTAGCAGCCGGCCGCCGCCAACACGAGCAGCAGCAGCGCGTACAACGCGCTGGCGGCAAGGTTGAGTTGGCGAACGTTATTCCACATGGTTCAAATCCGGTCCTGCATCAGTCGAGCGTGAGCGACAGCACTTTCACCACCAGCTCCGAATAGCTGACGCCGACCGCGCGCGCCGCCTTCGGCGGCAGCGAATGGTCGGTCATCCCCGGCGCGGTGTTCACTTCAAGGAAATACGCGTTGCCGGCGGCGTCGAGCATGAAATCCGCGCGGCCCCAGTCCGTGCAGCCGAGCACGTCGAACGCGCGGCGCGCGATGCGCTTCAGCTCGGCTTCCTTCGCGGCGTCGAGGCCGCACGGAATCAGGTACTGCGTGTCGTCTGCGATGTACTTCGCGTGATAGTCGTAGAACTCGCCGGCGGGCACGATCTTGATGAGCGGCAGTTCGAGATCCGCTGCGATGCACGCGGTGTACTCGCCGCCGCCTTCGATGCTCTTCTCGACGATCACGATCTTGTCGTGCTTCGCCGCTTCTTCCAGTGCGGCGGGCAACGCATCGGCGCTTTTCACCTTCAGCACCGCGACGCTCGAGCCCTCGCTCGCCGGCTTCACGAAGAGCGGCATGCCGAGCTTCGCGACGATGTCCTTCGCGCGCGCCGCGTAATCGTCGCCGCGCATCACCGTCTCGAACGGCGGCGTCGGAATGCCCGTCTGCTGCCAGACGAGCTTCGTGCGGAACTTGTCGAGCCCGAGCGCCGAGCCGAGCACGCCGCTGCCCGTGTATCGGATGCCGTAGAAATCGAGCGCGCCCTGAATCTGGCCGTTCTCGCCGTAGCCGCCGTGCAGCGCATTGAACGCGCGCGCGAATCCTTCGTCCTTGAGCGCCGACAGCGGCCGCTCCGCCGGATCGAACGGATGCGCGTCGATGCCTGCGTCACGCAAGCCCTGCAGCACCAGCCGGCCGGAGTTCAGCGACACGTCGCGCTCGGCGGATTCCCCGCCGAGCAGCACCGCCACCTTGCCGAAACGTTTCGGATCGATCCCGCTCATGTCATCCCTTCTGTTGCGTGTCTTGCGCGAGCTTGCCCGGCACTCCGCCGATCGAGCCCGCTCCCATCGTGATCACCACGTCACCGGCGCGCGCGACCTTCGCGAGCGCGTCCGGCACCTCGTCGACCGTTGCGACGAACACCGGCTCGACCTTGCCCGCCGCGCGCAGCGCGCGCGACAGCGCATCGCCGTCCGCCGTCGTAATCGGCGCCTCGCCCGCCGCGTACACCTCGGTCAGCACGAGCGCGTCGACGGTCGACAGCACGTTGACGAAATCGTCGAAGCAGTCGCGCGTGCGCGTGTAGCGATGCGGCTGGAACGCGAGCACGAGCCGGCGGCCCGGAAACGCGCCGCGCGCGGCCGCGATCGTCGCCGCCATCTCGACCGGATGGTGGCCGTAGTCGTCGATCAGCGTGTACGCGCCGCCTGCGACCGGAATCTCGCCATAGCGCTGGAAGCGCCGGCCGACGCCGTTGAACTCCGCGAGCGCCTGCTGGATCGCCGCGTCGGCCACGTCGAGATCGGTCGCGATCGCGATCGCGGCAAGCGCGTTCTGCACGTTGTGCAGCCCGGGCAGGTTCAGCACGACGGGCAGCGGCTCGCGCCCTTCGCGCAGCACCGTGAAATGCATCCGGCCGTCGCGCGCCTCGACGTTCTCCGCGCGCACCTGCGCGTCCGACGCGAAGCCGTAGCGCACGACGGGCTTCGAGATCAGCGGCACGATCTGCCGCACGTTCGGATCGTCGATGCACACCACCGCGGTGCCGTAGAACGGCAGCCGCTGCGTGAATTCGATGAACGCCTGCTTGAGCCGCGCGAAGTCGTGGCCGTAGGTATCCATGTGATCGGCGTCGATGTTCGTGATGACCTCGATCACCGGGTACAGGTTCAGGAACGACGCGTCCGATTCGTCCGCCTCCGCGACGATGAAATCGCCCGTGCCGAGCCGTGCGTTCGCGCCGGCGCTCGTGAGGCGCCCGCCGATCACGAACGTCGGATCGAGCCCGCCCGCCGCGAGCACGCTCGCGACGAGGCTCGTCGTCGTGGTCTTGCCGTGCGTGCCGGCGATCGCGATCCCCTGCTTCAGGCGCATCAGCTCCGCAAGCATCACCGCGCGCGGCACGATCGGCACGCGCAGACGGCGCGCGGCGAGCACTTCCGGGTTGTCCGAGCGCACCGCGGTCGACACGACGACCGCGTTCGCGCCTTCGATGTTCGCCGCATCGTGGCCGATCGACACGCACGCGCCGAGCGCCTCGAGGCGCTCGGTCACCGCGTTGCGCGCGAGATCGGAGCCGCTCACCTGGTAGCCCAGGTTCACGAGCACTTCGGCGATGCCGCTCATGCCCGCGCCGCCGATCCCGACGAAATGAATGTGTTTGACGATGTGTTTCATTGCTTTCCTTCCAGGTTCGCGCCTGCCACCGTCGCGCACACGTGCGCGACTTCGTCGGTGGCGTCCGGCTTCGCGAGCGAGCGCGAACGTTCGGCCATCGCCGCGAGCGATTCCCGCGACTGACCGCGCAACCAATCGGCGAGCAGCTCGGCCGACAGGTCGCGTTGTTGCACCAGCACCGCCGCGCCTTGCTCGGCGAGGAATTCGGCGTTGGTCGTCTGATGATCGTCGACCGCGTACGGGAACGGCACGAACAGCGCCGCGACGCCGACTGCCGCGATCTCCGCGACCGTCATCGCGCCCGAGCGGCAGATCACGAGATCCGCGTTCGCGTAGGCGACCGCCATATCGTCGATGAACGGCACGAGCTCCACGTCGCTGCCGCACGCGAGGCCCGCGGCTTCGTAGTTTTCCTTCAGCGTATCAATGTGCTTCGCGCCCGCCTGATGCACGACCTGCGGCCGCTCGCCGGGCGCGAGGAGCGCGAGCGCGCGCGGCACGACTTCGTTCAGCGCCGCCGCGCCGAGACTGCCGCCGACGACGAGCAGCTTCAGCTTCCCGCTGCGCGCCGCATAGCGTGCTTGGGGCGGTTCCGCGCGCGCAAGTTCCGCGCGAATCGGATTGCCCGTCCATTCGGCGTTCGGCAGCGCGCCCGGGAACGCGACGAGCACGCGCTTCGCGAGCTTCGCGAGCACCTTGTTCGTCAGGCCTGCGATCGAGTTCTGTTCGTGCAGCACGAGCGGCCGGCCTGTCAGCACGGTCATCAGGCCGGCCGGGAACGTGATGTAGCCGCCCATTCCGAGCACGACGTCGGGCTGTACGCGGCGCAGCGCGTGCAGGCTTTGCGTGCACGCGCGCAGCAGATTGAACGGCAGCGCGAACTTCGTCTTCAGACCCTTGCCGCGCAACCCGCCGAAGCGCACGTACTCCATCGGGATCCCGTGCTTCGGCACGAGCGTCGCCTCCATGCCGGCCGGATTGCCGAGCCACACGACGCGCCAGCCCTGCGCCTCCATCCGATGCGCGACCGCGAGTCCCGGGAACACGTGGCCCCCGGTGCCGCCAGCCATCACCATCAGCGTGCGCTGAGTCGACGTCATGCCTTGCCTCCCGGCATCAGCAGAAATGAACGAACGTTTTGGCTACGGCCGCTACGCGTGACTTCGCGCGCTGCGCGCACGAAGCCAGCCTTCGCCGAAATCGCGTGCTGACGCGGGGAGGTCATACCTTCCCTCCCCGCATCAGCACGCGATTTTCGTAATCGACGCGCAGCAGCACCGCGAGCGCGACGCAGTTGAGCAGAATGCCCGAGCCGCCGTAGCTGACGAGCGGCAGCGTGAGTCCCTTGGTCGGCAGGAGACCCAGATTCACGCCCATGTTGATGAACGCCTGCGCGCCGAACCAGATGCCGACGCCCTTCGCCATCAGGCCCGCAAACGTGCGGTCGAGCGCGAGCGCCTGGCGGCCGATCTCGAACGCGCGGCGCACGATCCAGTAGAACAGCAGAATCACAACGAGCACGCCGACAAAGCCGAGCTCCTCGCCGATCACCGCGAGAATGAAGTCGGTATGCGCTTCCGGCAGATAGTTGAGCTTCTCGACACTGCCGCCGAGGCCAACGCCGAACCATTCGCCGCGCCCGAACGCGATCAGCGAATGCGTGAGCTGATACGCCTTGCCCTGCGCGTAGCGCTCGTCCCACGGATCGAGATACGCGAAGATCCGCTCGCGCCGCCACGGCGACAGCCAGACGAGCATCGTGAACGTGCCGACCGCGGTCGCGACGAGGCCGCCGAACAGCTTGCCGTTCACGCCGCCGAGGAACAACACGCCCATCGCGATCGCGGCGACCACCATGAACGCGCCCATGTCCGGCTCGAGCAGCAGCAGCGCGCCGACGAGGCCGACCGCGAACGCCATCGGCAGGAAGCCCTTCGCGAAGCTCTGCATGTACTCCTGCTTGCGGACCGTGTAGTTCGCCGCGTAGATCGTCACCGCGAGCTTCATGATTTCCGACGGCTGCATGTTCGTGATGCCGAGCGGAATCCAGCGGCGCGCGCCGTTCACGCCCTTGCCGACATGCGGAATCAGCACGATCACGAGGCCGACGAGCGCGATCAGGAAGAGATGCGGCGCGTACTTGTCCCACGTCGACACCGGCACGCGGAACGCGATCACCGCCGCGACGAACGCGACGACGAGCGACACGCAGTGGCGCAGCAGGAACGCGTAATCGTGATACGACGCGTATTTCGGCGAATCGGGCATCGCGATCGACGCCGAGTACACCATCACGACGCCGAGCCCGAGCAGCGCAATCGACACCCACAGCAGCGAATAGTCGAAGTCGAGCATCCGCGAGCGGGTCGGGCGCGCGCCGTTGACGACGCTCGCGAGACCGCCCGCCGCGGCACCGGCGCCGGACGCCGCACGCGCGACCGTGCGCGGCGCCGCGCCGCCGCCCGCGTCGCGTGCGTTGTTGAAGCGGGAAACAAGGCGGTCGGACCAGTTCATAGCGTCGTTCCTTTTTCCAGGGCGATGTCTTCGACCGCGCTGCGGAACACGTCGGCCCGATGCGCGTAATTCCGGAACATATCGAGGCTCGCGCACGCGGGCGACAGCAGCACCGCGTCGCCCGGCTGAGCGAGCGCGCTCGCCGCGCGCACCGCGGCTTCGAGCGTCGCGTGGTCGGCGAGCGGCACGCCGGTGTCGGCGAGCGCCGCGCGAATCGCGGGCGCGTCGCGGCCGATCAGCATCACCGCCCGGCACCACCGCTCGACGGGCGCCGCGAGCGGCTCGAAATCCTGGCCCTTGCCGTCGCCGCCCGCGATCAGCACCGCGCGCTGCGCGAGGCCATCGAGCGCTGCAACTGTCGCGCCGACGTTCGTGCCCTTGCTGTCGTCGACATAATCGACGCCGTCGAGCGTCGCGATCACTTCGACGCGGTGCGGCTCGCCGCGATACTCGCGCAGGCCGTGCAGGAGCGGCGCGGCCGGCAGGTCGATCGCGCGCGCGAGCGCATACGCGGCAAGCGCGTTCGCCGCGTTGTGCAGCCCGCGGATGCGCAGCGCGTCGGCGGGCATCAAACGCTTCAGCGCGATGTCGGGCGGGTGCGCCACTTCTTGCTTGCGGCGGCGCGACGGCGTCGGCGCATCGGCTGCGTCGCGATCGACCGCCTCGACGAGCCACACGATCCCGTTCTCGCGCAAAAGGCCGAAGTCGCCGTCTGCGGCGGGCTCGTCCAGGCCGAACGTGATCGCGCGCGGCGCGTCGGCGGCTGCGGCTGCGGCCGGCACGAACTTCATCACTTGCGCGTCGTCGCGGTTGAGCACGCGCACCGTGCGCGGCCCGAAGATCCGCCCCTTCGCGGCCGCGTACGCGGCGAAGCCGCCGTGCCAGTCGAGATGGTCCTGCGTGATGTTGAGGATCGTCGCGGCGTCGGGCGCGAACGTGTGCGCGGTTTCGAGCTGGAAGCTCGACAGCTCGAGCACCCACACGTCCGGCAGCGCCGCCGCGTCGATCGCTTCGGCGAGCTTGTCGAGCATCGCCGGGCTGATGTTGCCCGCGATCGCGACCTGCTTGCCCGCGCGCTCGCACAACAGGCCCGCGAGGCTCGTCGTCGTGGTCTTGCCGTTCGTGCCGGTGATCGCGATCACCTTCGGCGCGTAGCCGTTCGCACCGAGCGTGTTCAGCGCCTGCGCGAAGAACTCAAGTTCGCCCCACACGGGAATGCCCTGCTCGCGGGCGGCGCAGAGAAGCGGCACGAGGTCTTCGGCGAGCGGCGACAGGCCGGGGCTCAGCGCGACGAGCTCAATCCCGCCATCGAGCAGCGCAGGCGAAAACGCGCCGCCGACGAATTCGGCGTCGATCCCGGCCGCCGCCAGCGCGGCAAGGTTGGGCGGCGCCTCGCGCGTATCGGCAACGCGCAACCGGCAACCGTGCCTCGCGCACCACCGCGCGATCGCAAGGCCCGATTCGCCGAGCCCCAGCACGAGCACCATCGGCCGCTGCCGATCTCCGAACATCTCGCCAAACATCCTTACCTTCCCTTTACCGCAGCTTGAGGGTGGACAAACCGAACAGGCACAACATCAACGTGATGATCCAGAAACGCACCACCACCTGCGTTTCCTTCCAGCCCGACAACTCGAAATGGTGATGCAGCGGCGCCATCTTGAAGATGCGTCGCCCTTCGCCGTAACGGCGCTTCGTGTACTTGAACCACGTGACCTGCAGCATCACGGACAGCGTCTCCGCGACGAAGATGCCGCCCATGATGAACAGCACGATTTCCTGGCGCACGATCACGGCGACCGTGCCGAGCGCGCCGCCCAGCGCGAGCGCGCCGACGTCGCCCATGAACACCTGAGCCGGGTGCGTGTTGTACCAGAGGAATGCAAGCCCCGCGCCGCCCATCGCCGAGCAGAAGATCAGCAGCTCGCCCGCGCCCGGAATGTGCGGAAACAGCAGATATTTCGAATAGACGGCGCTGCCCATCACGTAGGCGAACACGCCGAGCGACGCGCCGACGAGCACGACCGGCATGATCACGAGGCCGTCGAGGCCGTCGGTCAGGTTCACCGCGTTGCTCGCGCCGACGATCACGAGATAGGTGAGCGCGATGAAGCCCCACACGCCGAGCGGATAGCTGATCGACTTGAGGAACGGCAGCATCAGGTCTGCGCGCGCGGGCAGGCCCATCGATAGGCCGCTTCGCACCCACGCCATGAAGAGATCGAACACGCGGACGTTGCTCGCCTCGGACACGCTGAACGCGAGATAGACGGCCGCAAAAAGGCCGATCACCGATTGCCAGAAATACTTCTCGCGCGACGACATGCCGCGCGGGTCCTTGTAGACGACCTTGCGATAATCGTCGACCCAGCCGACCACGCCAAAGCCAAACGTGACGAGCATCACGATCCAGATGAAGCGGTTCGTCAAGTCGCCCCAGAGGAGCGTCGCGACCGCGATGCCGATCAGGATCAGCACGCCGCCCATCGTCGGCGTGCCCGATTTCACGAGGTGCGTCTGCGGGCCGTCCTTGCGCACCGCCTGACCGACCTTCATCTCCGTGAGCTTGCGAATCACCCACGGACCGCAGACGAGACCGATCACGAGCGCCGTGATGGTAGCCATCACCGCTCGGAACGTCAGGTACGTGAACAAGCGCAAAAAGCTTGCGTCACCTTGCAGCCATTGCGCCAGCGCCAGCAGCATGCTTACTTCCTTCCTCAATGTGCGCCGGGCGCTGCGCCCGACGCGGTTTCGTTCGCGAGCGCGCCGACGACGCGCTCCATTCTCATGAATCGCGAGCCCTTCACGAGCAGCGTCGCGTGCGCGCCGACATTCGCGGCAAGCAACGCGGCGATCAGCGCCGCCGCGTCGTCGAAGCGCCGCGCGGCCGCGCCGTATGCTTCGCACGCGGGCTGCGTCGCCGCGCCGAGCGCGTAAAGCGCGTCGATCCCGCGCTCGCGCGCATACGCGCCGATCTCGCGATGGAACGCCGGCCCTTCGTCGCCGACTTCGCCCATCTCGCCGATCACGAGCACACGCGGCGCAGACTGCACGGCGAGCACGTCGATCGCGGCGCGCATCGAATCGGGGTTCGCGTTGTAGGTGTCGTCGATCACCGTCGCGCCCGCGAGCGAGCCGGCCGTCACGCGCGTCACCTGCAGCCGCCCCTTCACCGGCTCGAACGCCTCGAGCCCCTGCTTGATCGCGGCGAGCGGCACGCCGGCCGCGAGCGCCGCCGCCGTCGAGGCGAGCGCGTTGCGCGCGTTGTGCTCGCCGAGCGCATTGAGCTGCACGTCGATGCGGCCGTCCGGCGTATCGATCGCAAGCCGGCTGCCGTCGAGCGCGCCCGTCACGGCGGCGGGCGTGTCGCGGCCGGCGCCGTGCAACGCGAAATCGACGATCCGGTTGCCGGTCGCCGCGACGCGCCAGATGCTCGCGTACGCGTCGTCGGCCGGAAACACGGCGACGCCGTCCGGTCCGAGCGCGTGGATGACGGCCGCGTGCTCGAGCGCGACGGCCTCGACGGTCGCCATGAATTCCTGATGCTCGCGCTGCGCGTTGTTGACGAGCGCGACCGTCGGCGCGGCGATCCGCGCGAGCGTCCCGGTCTCGCCCGGATGATTCATCCCGAGCTCGACGACCGCGAGCCGGTGCGCGGCGGTGAGGCGCAGCAGCGTGAGCGGCAGGCCGACGTCGTTGTTGAAGTTGCCCGCGGTCGCGAGCCGCGCGTCGGCGCCGGTCGCCGCCGCGAAGATCGACGCGATCATCTCCTTCACGGTCGTCTTGCCGTTGCTGCCCGTCACCGCGACGACCGGCAGCGCGAAGCGCATCCGCCAGCCGTGCGCGAGCGCGCCGAGCGCGCCGCGCGTGTCGGCGACCTTCAGCGCGGGCAGGCTCCATTCGGCCGGGCTGCGCGACACGATCACGGCGCTCGCCCCGCGCGCAGCGACGTCGCCGACGAAATCGTGCGCATCGAAGTGCTCGCCCTTCAGCGCGACGAACAGATCGCCCGGGCCCGCCGTGCGGCTGTCCGTCGACACCCGCTCGAACGACACGCACTCATCGCCGAGCACCGTCGCGCCGGGAATCATCGCTGCGGCTTCACGCAAGGTCAGCATCGTCATTCGCCGCCTCCGCGAGTCTGCGTGGTGCGCGCGGCGAGCGCGAGGCGCGCGTGATCCTGATCGGAGAACGCGCGCTTCTTGCCCATGATTTCCTGCGTCGCCTCGTGTCCCTTGCCGGCGAGCAGCACGACGTCCTCGCGCGCGGCACCGCGCACCGCCTGCAGGATCGCGCTCGCGCGGTCCTCGATGCGGCGCGCCTGCACGGCGTCCTGCATGCCGGCGGCGATCTGGTCGATGATCTTCTGCGGATCCTCGCTGCGCGGGTTGTCGCTCGTCACGACGACCTTGTCCGCGAGCCGCTCGGCGATTGCGCCCATCAGCGGACGCTTCGTCGCGTCGCGATCGCCGCCGCAGCCGAACATGCAGACAAGCTCGCCGCCGCGCGCGCGCGCGACCGGGCGCAGCGCATCGAGCGTCTTCTCGAGCGCGTCCGGCGTATGCGCGTAGTCGACGACGACGAGCGGCTCGTCGTTCTGCAGCCGCCCGCCCAGCCGCTGCATCCGGCCGTTGACCGATTCGAGTTTCTCGATTTCGGCGAGCGCGGCGTCGAACGGCACGTCGGCCGCGAGCAGCGCGCCGAGCACCGCGAGCAGATTGCTCACGTTGAACGTGCCGAGCGTGCCGACCTCGACGTCCGCGTCGCCCCACGACGAAGTCAGGTGAAATGCGGTGCCCGTCGCGGTCGCCCGGACTTTCGTCGCGACGAGCTCGCGGTCCGCATCGGACGCAGCCGGCTGCGCGTCGATTCCGTATGCGATCGTCCGCACGCGCCCGGCGAAATTCGCGAGCAGGCGGCGGCCGGCCGGATCGTCGCGATTGACGACCGCCAGGCGCAGCCCGCGCCATGCGAAGAGTTTCGTCTTCGCCGCCTCGTACGCTTCGAACGTGCGGTGGTAATCGAGGTGGTCCTGCGTCAGGTTCGTGAATACCGCGACGTCGAACGCGGTGCCGTTCACGCGCCCCTGATGCAGCGCGTGCGACGACACTTCCATCGCAACCGCCTGCGCGCCCGCGCCGCGCAAATGCGCGAGGCTGCGCTGCAGTTGCGGCGCGTCGGGCGTCGTGAAGCCCGTGTGCACGAGCTGGCCCGGCATTCCGCTGCCGAGCGTGCCGATCACCGCGCACGGCTGATGCAGCGCGGTGAGCGCGGCGGCAATCCATTGCGTGCACGAGGTCTTGCCGTTCGTGCCCGTCACGCCGACCGCGAAGAGCGCGTCGCTCGGATCGCCGTACCAGCCGCTCGCGATCTCGCCCGCGAGCTCGTCGAGCGCGGGCACGGCGAGCGACGTCGCCGGATCGAGGCCGTCTGCCGCAAAACCTTCGGGTTGGTACAGCACGGCGGCGGCGCCGCGTGCGAGCGCGTCGGCAATGAACGGACGATTGTCCGCGCCGTCGACCGCATAGGCGACGAACGCGTCGCCCGCTTGCAGGCTGCGCGTGTCGGCGTGCAACTGCGCGCCGGACGCGACATGAGCGCGCAGCCACGCGAGCGCGGCTGCGATCTGTTGATGCGCCGGATGAGAACTACGCGCGGCGCTCATCGAACTACTCCAGGACGGTTGTGTGTCGTGCTCGACACGATCATGTGTTTTGCAGGCGCGGCGCCGGCCAGCTTCTGCGGGGCGGCGGCGTTCGCCGCGTCGTCCGACACGACGAGCTGCTTGACCGGCATGTTGGGCGGCACGTTCAGCGCGCGCAGCGTATCGCCGGCGATCGCCGAGAACACAGGGCCCGACACCTGGCCGCCGAAATGGCCGCCCATCGTCGGCTCGTCGACCGACACCGCGACGACAATGCGCGGATTCGGCATCGGCGCCATCCCGACGAACGACGCGCGATACTTCTTGTGATCATAGCCGCGGCCGACCTGCTTGTAAGCGGTGCCGCTCTTGCCGCCGACGCGATAGCCCGGCACCGCCGCGTTCGGCGACGTACCCTGCGGCGACACGACGGACTCGAGCATCGTGCGCACCTCGCGGGCCGTCGTCGGCGAGAAGATCCGCGGACCGGTCGCGGGCTGCGCGTCGTTCGTCTTGAAGATCGTGACGGGCATCAGCTCGCCGTCGTGCGCGATCGCGGTGTATGCGCGCGCGAGCTGGAACAGCGACACCGACAGGCCGTAGCCGTACGACATCGTCGCCTGCTCGATCCGCCGCCAGTTCTTCCACGGACGCAGCCGGCCCGCGGCCGCGCCGGGGAAACCGACCTTCGGCGCCTGCCCGAGCCCGATGCTCGTATACATATTCCACATTTCCTCGGGCTTCATCGTCATCGCGATCTTTGTCGCGCCGATGTTGCTCGATTTCTGGATCACGCCGCCGACCGTCAGCGTGCCGAAGCCCGAGTCGTCGGTGATCGGCGCGCCGTCGAGCACGAAATGGCCGTTGCCCGTGTCGACGAGCGTGTTCGGCGTCACGCGATGCAGATCGAGCGCGAGCGACACCGTGAACGGCTTCATGATCGAGCCCGGCTCGAACACGTCGGTCAGCACGCGGTTGCGTAGCTGCTCGCCCGTCAGGTGCGAGCGGTCGTTCGGGTTATACGTCGGATAATTGACGAGCGACAGCACCTCGCCCGTCTGCACGTCGATCACCATCGCCGCGCCCGCCTTCGCGTGGAACTTCTCGACGGCCGCCTTCAGGTTCGTGTACGTGATGTACTGGATCTTGCTGTCGATCGACAGGCCGACATCGCTGCCGTTGTGCGGCAGCACCTGCGCGTCGACGTCCTCGACGATGTGCCCGACGCGGTCCTTGATCACGTGACGGCTGCCCGGCGTGCCGACAAGCAGCTTCTGATCGGCGAGCTCGACGCCCTCCTGCCCTTCGTCCTCGACGTTCGTGAAACCGATCAGGTGCGCGGTGATCTCGCCTTCCGGATAGAAGCGCTTGTATTCGCCGCGCTGATAGACGCCGGGGATGTCGAGCTTCGCGACCTGGTCGGCGACGTCGAGCGGCACCTGGCGCTTCACGTAGACGAATGTCTTGTCTTCCGACAGCTTCGCCTTCAGCTCCTTCGTCGTCATCCCCAGCAGTTTGCCGAGCGCGTCGACCTTGTCCGCGCCGAGGTCGTCGGGCACGTCGGCCGGAATCGCCCAGATCGCGCGCACGGGCAGGCTCGTCGCGAGCACGAGACCGTTGCGATCGAGGATCTTGCCGCGCGTCGCCGGCAATTCGAGCGTGCGCTGATAGCGGCTTTCGCCCTGTTTCTGATAGAACGCGTTGCCGGGCCCCTGGATCCAGAGCGCGCGCACGGCGAGCGCGACGAACGCCATGAACAGCATGAACACGACGAGCTTCGAGCGCCACATCGGCAGATGGACCGACAGTACCGGGCTCGATGCGAACTTCACGCCTTGCGTGCGCTTCGACGCGGGCTTCATCGCGCGCTCCCCTGCGATGCGGCGGACGCCGGCAGCGGCGCGTCGACCGCCTTCGCCGCGCCGGGCGAAAGCGTCAGGTACTGCGTGCGTCCCGTCGTAATCGACTGCATCTTCAGCGAGCTCGTCGCGAGCTGCTCGATGCGCGACGTCTTCGACAGCGCGCTCTGCTGATATTGAAGCTGCGCGTAGTCCTGCTGAAGCTGATGCTCCTGTGATTGCGCGCGCTGCAACTGAATGAAGATCTGCCGCTGCTGATTCGTCGAATTGACGACCGACAGCGCGCATCCCATCACGATGATCAGCAGGAAGATGTTGAGGCGGCTCATGGCGCGACGCGCTCCGCGATGCGCATCACCGCCGAGCGGGCACGCGGATTGGCCAAGACTTCCGCGTCGCTCGGGAACTTGCGACCGAGCAACTTGAGCGGCGGGCTGGGCAGGTCGACAGCGCGGATCGGCAGGCGGCGATCGACCGCAGGCGCGCGCGCGTGCGTCTGCATGAATCGCTTGACGATCCGGTCCTCGAGCGAATGAAAGCTGATGACCACCAGCCGGCCCCCTTGCTCCAACGACGACAGTGCTGCCTCTAGAACGACTTGCAGGTCCGCAAGCTCTTGATTGACGTGAATCCGTATAGCTTGAAAGGTGCGGGTTGCCGGATCCTTACCCTTCTCACGGGTCTTGACGACGTGACCCACGATTTGGGCAAGCTCGCCCGTGCTGTCGAGAGGCCCGAGATGGTCGGACTCTGCCCGGCGAGCAACAATCGCCTTTGCAATCTGAAAAGCAAACCGTTCTTCCCCATAATCTCGTATCACCTCCGTCAATTCCTGCACCGACGCCCGCGCGAGCCATTCCGCCGCCGACTCGCCGCGCGTCGGGTCCATCCGCATGTCGAGCGGACCGTTCGCGCGGAAACTGAAGCCGCGCTCCGGGTCGTCCACCTGCGGCGACGACACGCCCAAGTCCAGCAACACGCCGGACACTCGCCGTACCCCACGCGCTTCGAGCGCGCCCTTCAACGCCGCGAAGCTGTCGTGGACGATCTCAAAGCGCGCATCCTCGATACCCTTCGCCGTCTCGATCGCGCGCGGATCCTTGTCGAACGCGATCAGCCGGCCCGCCGCGCCCAGGCGCGCGAGCACCGCGCGACTGTGGCCGCCGCGCCCGAACGTGCCGTCGACGTAGACGCCATCGGGCCGCGTCACGAGCGCATCGACCGCTTCATCCAACAGCACCGTGCGATGCTGCAATTCGTTTCCCATCGCGGGCGTCTCCGTCACCGCAATCAGAACGTGAAATTCTTCAGCGCGTCGGGCATGCCCTGCGCCATTGCCGCCTGCTCCTTCGCGATGTAGGTCTGCGCGTCCCACAGCTCGAAGTGACTACCCATTCCCAGCAACATGACTTCCTTTTCCAGCCCGGCCGCCATCCGCAGCTCGGGAGACACCAGAATCCGGCCCGCGCTGTCGAGATCGACATCCATCGCGTTGCCGAGAAAAATACGGCGCCACCAATGCGCATCCATCGGCAGCGCAGCGATCTTCGCGCGAAACACTTCCCACTCGGGGCGCGGAAACAGCAACAGGCAGCCGTCCGGGTGCTTGGTCACAGTCACCCGTCCTTCTGCCTGTCCTTGCAGCGCTTCGCGATAGCGAGACGGCACCGACATCCGCCCTTTCGCATCGAGCGTCAGCGCCGACGCCCCTTGGAACACTTTTCCGCTCTCCCGATCAGGGCACCGAAGTACCCGCCCAATGCTGCGAATCTAGCCGGAAAAACCCGGCAAATCACACAAAAATACACTTTCTCACACTGTCTCCCACTTTAGAGGAACGCCTGTGGGCGGTCAAGGGAGACATCTGTTTTTTTGACGAATTTTGTTAGTCAGAACAAGGACTTACGCTCACCCCCTCAAGCCAGCCCTCATACCAAAAAGCGTTATAAATGAATGGGCTAGTGCATCTTGTGAATGTGGTATATGAGAAGCACGCCCCAGATGGGTGCGGCGGCAGGCATTTCGGCGGGGGGAACGGCGCGGGAAAAGAGGCGGGTTTCCGTCGTCTGCCGGGACGCCGCGCGTGCGGCCGTCCCGGCGTATGTCTCAGAGATAGTATGCAGTGCTTGTCATGACTTTCGACGCGGCGCGCATCAGCATGCGCGCCGGCATCGGCAGCTCGATGCCGCCTGCGTCGGTCGCGGCCTTGCCGTGCTTGACCTCGTCGGCGCGCATCTGCTCGACGATCGCGCGCGACTCGACGTCGGCCGCCGGCAGCTCCGACAGATGGCTGTCGAGATGGCTCTCGACCTGGCGCTCCGTCTCGGCCATGAAGCCCAAGCTCACCTTGTCGCCGAGACGTCCGGCGACGACGCCGATCGCGAGCGCTCCCGCATACCACAGCGGATTCAGCAGACTCGGCCGCGAATCGAGCTCCTTCAGACGATGCGCGGTCCACGCGAGATGATCTTCTTCCTCGCGCGCGGCATGCTCGAACATCTCCTTCAATTCGGACGACGACGTCGTGAGCTTCTGCGCCTGATAGAGCGCCTGCGCACACACTTCGCCGACATGATTCACCCGCATCAGCCCCGCCGCATGCTTGCGCTCGGCAGCCGTGAGCTCGGCAGGCGCCGCAGCGGCGGACGCGGGCACCGGGCGACTCATCCGGCTCACGCCCGTGATCGAGCGCAGGCCCCGGTCAAATTCACTGATCAACTCGTCAAACACCATCACGTTTCTCCGCGCGGGCACGTTGCACGCCGTAAGGATTTCGTAACAATTTTATTGCGGCTACCTACCAAGGTAGCGCTCGAAAATAGCGGTTAACCCGTGAGTTTAACCATTGTTGCGTAAAGGAAACATGCGGAACGCGCGCACTGCGCTTTCTCTTTGTCCCAAAAAGTCCTTTTGCTACATTACGAGCGGCTTCGTACGAAGTTCAAGCGGGTATCGCCATCAAAAACAATCATCGGCCCCGCCACAATAAATTTGTCATCATTGGAGATCTTTTAATGAAAAAGTCGCTTCTCGCGCTCGTCGCGCTGAGCGCGTTCGCTGGCGCAGCACATGCGCAAAGCAGCGTGACGCTGTACGGTATCATCGACGAAGGCTTCAACATCAACACCAACGCAGGCGGCAAGCACCTGTACAACCTGTCGAGCGGCGTCATGCAAGGTAGCCGCTGGGGCCTGCGTGGCACGGAAGACCTGGGCGGCGGCCTGAAGGCTCTGTTCGTCCTCGAGAACGGCTTCGACGTGAATTCCGGCAAGCTGAACCAAGGCGGCCTCGAGTTCGGCCGCCAGGCGTATGTCGGCCTGTCGAGCGGCTTCGGCACCGTTACGCTCGGCCGTCAGTACGACTCCGTCGTCGACTTCGTCGGTCCGCTCGAAGCGGGCGACCAGTGGGGCGGCTATATCGCCGCTCACCCGGGCGACCTCGACAACTTCAACAACGCCTATCGCGTGAACAACGCAGTCAAGTTCACGAGCGCGAACTACGGCGGTCTCACGTTCGGCGGCCTGTACAGCTTCGGCGGCGTCGCCGGCGACTTCAGCCGCAACCAGACGTGGTCGCTCGGTGCCGGCTACACGAACGGCCCGCTCGTGTTGGGCGTCGGCTACCTGAACGCGCGCACGCCGTCGACGGCCGGCGGCCTGTTCGGCAACAACACGACGTCGAGCACGCCGGCTGCCGTAACGACCCCGGTCTACGCTGGCTACGCATCGGCCCATACGTACCAGGTGATCGGTGCGGGCGGTGCCTACTCGTTCGGCGCGGCGACGGTCGGCGTCACGTACTCGAACATCAAGTTCATGAAGTTCGCGAGCACGGTGTTCCCGAACCAGACCGCGACGTTCAACAACGCGGAAATCAACTTCAAGTATCAGCTGACCCCGGCGCTCCTCGCCGGCGCGGCGTATGACTACACGCAAGGCAGCAAGATCGCCGGCTCGTCGGCCGCCAAGTATCACCAAGGCTCGGTCGGCGTCGACTACTTCCTGTCGAAGCGCACCGACGTCTATGTGATCGGCGTCTACCAGCATGCTGCGGGCAACGTGATCGAAGCCGACGGCAACACGGTCGGCCCGGCGACCGCCGCGATCAACGGCCTGACGCCGTCGTCGAACAGCAACCAGTTCGCTGCGCGCGTCGGCATCCGCCACAAGTTCTAATAAGCGGGTAACACTCTGCAGTAACTTAAAAGGCGCCCTCGGGCGCCTTTTTTATCGATGCAATTGCCGGGAAGCCGGGGAACAGCTCGGGCAGCAAAGAAGCAAGCGAACCAAACCGCTGCGCGTCGCGGGGGCGTCGAGCCGGGCGACGGCGGCGCCCCGCCCGAAGCGGACGGCAACGGCTGCGTCCGTTACGCCTTGCCGTCGCGCAACTCGCGACGCAGGATCTTGCCGACGTTGGTCTTCGGCAGATCGGTGCGGAATTCGACGTACTTCGGCCGCTTGTAGCCAGTGAGGCGGTCCTTGCAATAGGCGAGCACGTCCTTGTCGGTGAGCGCCGAATCCTTCTTCACGACGAAAAGCTTCACCGCCTCGCCCGAATGCTCGTCGGGCACGCCGACCGCCGCGACTTCGTACACACCCGGGTGCGACGCGACGACGTCCTCGACCTCGTTCGGATAAACGTTGAAGCCGGACACGAGAATCATGTCCTTCTTGCGATCGACGATCTTCACGTAGCCGCGCTCGTCCATCACGCCGACGTCGCCCGTCTTGAAGAAACCGTCCGGCATCATGACCTTCTCGGTTTCGTCCGGGCGGTTCCAGTAGCCCGCCATCACCTGCGGACCGCGGATGCAGATCTCGCCGGGCTGGCCGAGCGCCACGTCGTCGCCCGCGTCGTCGCGAATCGCGATTTCGGTCGACGGCAGCGGCAGGCCGATCGTGCCGCTGTATTCGGTCGCCGTGACCGGGTTGCAAGTCGCGACGGGCGATGTCTCGGACAAGCCGTAGCCTTCGACGATCGGCGTCTTCGTCTTCTCGTACCAACGCTTCGCGACGTTTTCCTGGATCGCCATCCCGCCGCCGTTGGCGACCGCGAGCTTCGAGAAATCGAGCTGATCGAAATCCGGATGGTTCAGCAGCGCGTTGTAGAGCGTGTTGACGGCCGGGATCGTAATGATCTGGTAGCCCTTCAGCTCCTTGATCATGCCGGCGATGTCGCGGGGATTCGGGATCAGGATCCCGGTGCCGCCCGTGCGCAGCGTCAGCAACCCGCAAACCGTCAGCGCGAACACGTGATAAAGCGGCAGCGCGATCACGGTGATGAACTGCTTCACTTCTGACCGTTTCGCGTGCGCCGGCTCATGCCAAGCCTGCGCCTGCAGCACGTTCGACACGATGTTGCGATGAAGCAGCGTCGCGCCCTTCGCGACGCCGGTCGTGCCGCCCGTGTACTGGAGGAAGGCGATGCCGTCGAGTCCCGGCTTCGCCGGCTTGAAGGTTTGCCGGCCGCCCGCGGCGAGCGCCGCGTTGAAGCGCGTGTACGACGGCAGGCTCCACGCCGGCACCATCTTCTTCACGCGGCGCACGACGTAGTTGACGAGGACGCCCTTCATGCCGAGCAGATCGCCCATCGCGGCGACGACGACATGCTTGACCGACGTCTTTGCGATCACCGACTGCAGTGTCGTCACGAAGTTCTCGAGGATCACGATCGCCTCGGCGCCGCTGTCCTTCAACTGATGCTCGAGTTCGCGCGGCGTGTAGAGCGGATTGACGTTGACGACCGTGTAGCCCGCGCGCAGCACGGCGGCGATCGCCACCGGGTATTGCAGCACGTTCGGCATCATGATCGCGACCCGCGCGCCGCGCGACAGGCCGCGGGACTGGAGCCACGCGCCGAGCTTGCGCGATAGCGTGTCCAGCTCGCCGTACGTGATCGCCTTGCCCATGCAGATGAACGCCTTCCGGTCCCGATAGAGACGAAAGCTCTCGTCGAGCAGATCGGGGACGGACGAATACTGAGACGCGTCAATTTCGGCCGGGACGCCGGGCGGATACGATTTCAGCCAAATTCTGTCCATGCGGCGCGTCTCCTCACTGATTTTCGAATGGTCGTGCTAAAAAATGGCATCGTAACGGGTCGGCCCCTTCGATACAACCGGGTTAGACACTCCTTTCCAACTTCGGTAACGATGTCCGGACGCCAGCCGTCGAACGGCGTCACCCTCGCTCGACCTCAACCAGGCAATCGTAGAACGTCGCGCCGCGGCCGAGATCAGTCAGCGCCTGGCTCGTCACTTGATTCGCATTGCGCCCGTCGGGCGCGAGCTTTTTCCACCAGATCGACAGACCGACGACGAGCCCTTCCCGCGCGCGGTCGGTCACACGGGCCTTTGCGCGCAGCGAGCCGCGGTCGTTGAAGATGCGCACCGCGTCGCCGTCGGCGATGCCGCGCTGCACGGCGTCGGCCGGATGAATATCGAGGTGCGGCTCGCCCTCCGTCGCGCGCAGGCTCGCAACGTTGACGAATGTGCTGTTCAGGAAATGGCGAGCAGGTGGCGAGATCATCGCGAGCGGATAGCGGGCGGCCAGTTCGGGCGCGCCGTCCGCCGACTCATACGGCGGCAGGTAGTCCGGTAACGGATCGAGCCCCATTTCTGCGAGACGCGTGCTGTAGAACTCGCACTTTCCGGACGGCGTCCGAAAGCCGCCGTTTGCGAACGGTGCGTCGGCGAGCTTCAGCTTGAGCCAGCCGGCTCGCTTGAGCGTGTCCCAATCGCTTTGCAGCGAAGAATCGCCCCAGCGCAGCGACGCCCTCGCGAGCGCTTCATCGTCGTCGTAGAGCGCGGGCTCATCGAGTTCCATGCTGCGTGCGATGCCGCGGAAAATTTCCGTGTTCGGCCGCGCTTCGCCAATCGGCGCAATCGATGGCAAGTTCGCCATCACATAGGTGTGGCCGTACGATTTATGGACGTCGAGATGCTCGAGCTGAGTCGTCGCCGGTAGTAAAAGATCGGCGTAATCGGCAGTATCTGTTGTCGATGGCGGTCAAAATCCGCGCTTTTCCGGCGGCGTCACGTAACGGCGGCATGACACAAGTTTCAAAATCGACGTTGCAGGAGCGACGAACCTGTCGGAAGCGGGATATTGACGCGGGGCGCG